>NZ_JBNCAT010000025.1:0-43739 GCF_049808495.1 Acinetobacter sp. G11 | reverse complement strand
GATGTGACAAAACCTGAGTCCTTTATAGTTAAAGTGTTTGTTTGCACTCATATTTTAACTATTTAGACTCAGGTTTTTTTTATTTAAAGTAAACTGTGGGACAGTAGTGCCATTCATTGGCTCTTTTTTTTTTTGAATTCAAATGGTTTTCAAGTCGATCTTAAGCAGTCCAGTTTTATATAATGTTCTATACAAATCCCTTCATGCTTAAATTGTTTTGAGAAGGACTTACAGAATTTATGGATTCTGACATCTTCATCGGGCACGGCCATCCAATAGGCCGTTTCGGCATAAATAATCAGCAATTCAAAATTTTGCAACTTTAAAAAAGTATAAATTTCCTCAAAAACAATATCAAAAACATGGGCATTTACATTGTAGTATTTTCCAATGATCTCTTTATGCTTCTGATAATGCTGATATAAAGGCATGGCCCTGTTACGAATACTTTGCTGGATTAAACCCATATCAATATTTTTATGCTGCAACATTGCACATCGTTCCAATCCATTTTCATAAGGATTTTCGACATCTATGGACATTAAATAGACATGTTCATGCTGGCCTGCCTGTTCAGCGGCAAGCCATGCCCGAAATTGCTGAAAATCACCTCTATATTTTTTCTTTGGAATTTCCTGATGTTTCAGCAGCGGAAACCATCCCTGTAATATCTTAAAAATCTTTTTATCATCCATTTTCATTCCCTATAAAAATAGAATTATGCCTACAAAGATATAGCAGGTTTTTGACCATCTCATGACATGCTGCAATTCACACTCTTCACAATTAACCTCAATTCACCAATTTATAGATTCATGCCTAAAAACATTCGGGTCATACAGGTCAATGCTTTTCAAAATAAGCCTTTGTTATTAATAATTTTGTAAGCTGGATAGCTGAACGAACCATAAAATTATAAAATCAGTGTATAGATCCATAACACCTCATGAATCAAAACCATATAAAAATGGATAAGGAATACGTTGCATGGCATTATTTGCAGTCATTGGTTTAGGTAGCTTTGGTTCCACCATTGCAACCCAGCTGGTCAGCTTAAATCACGATGTGATTGGTATCGATAACAACAAAAGAAATGTTGAGAGCATTTCAGATCAAATCACCCATGCTGTCATTGCAGATGCCACTGATGAACATGTACTCAGAGAACTGAATATTCAAAACTGTGAAGCCGTGGTAGTAGCGATTGGCGAAGACATTGAAGCCAGTATTCTATGTGTGCTGCATCTGAAAAATCTGGGCATGAACAAGATTTGGGCCAAAGCCAAATCCAAGGCGCATCACATGATTTTGACCCATCTGGGCGTCAGCAAAATTATTCACCCGGAAGAAGATATGGGTACCCGCGTAGCCCAGTCTTTAAGCTACCCGATGGTCAGCCGTTATATGGGACTGGAAGACAATCACTTCATTGTCAAAATCGAAATTAAAGCCAGTTTGAAGGGTGAGCGCTTCAATCACCTGATGGGCAATATTCCGGCAATTAAAACCATTCTGCACAAACGCGGCAAGGAAATTTTATATAACATTGATCCTAATTTAATCCTGCAAGAAGGTGATATCTTAGTGGTGGAGGGTGAACTTGAACCCTTAAGAAAACTGTCTGCCCGGTTTAAATAGAATATGAATCAAGTACAAAACAACAAGCATAATACGATTAACCTGAGCCCTCCAAGTTTACTGGCGCTGGGTTTCTTGAGCTTTATTATAGTCGGAACGTTATTGCTCAAACTTCCTATTTCGCATCATGGGGAATTAAGCTGGCTCAATGCCCTGTTCACTTCAACCTCTGCCGTGACCATTACCGGGCTGTCTGTGGTCAATGTCGGAGAAGCCTATACCACCTTTGGCAAGATCGTCATTATGCTGTTACTGCAAAGTGGCGGCCTGGGCTTTATGACCTTTGCCATACTGGCTGCGCTGAGCCTTTCCTCCAATATCAGGCTCAAACAGCAAATGATGGCACAGGAAACCATCGGCCAGACCAGCCTGGCCAAAGTGTCATTCACCATTAAAGGCGTGCTGTTATATTCCCTGTTTTTTGAGGCGATTGGCACATTTATTTTAACCATTGCCTGGATGCAGGAATACGATTTTTCCCGCGCCTTTTTTTATGCGGCTTTTTATAGCGTTTCCGCGTTTAATAACGGCGGCTTTTCCCTGTTTCCCAACAGTTTGATGAGTTTTGCGGATCATTACCTGATTACCTTTACCATCAGTATGCTTTACATTATTGGCGGTATTGGCTTTGTGGTGCTGATGGATATCAAGCGTGCCCGACGCTGGAAAACCTTAAGCCCCAATAGCAAACTGATGCTCTCCACCATTGCAGGCTTGAACCTGTTTGCCTTTATTGTGATTTGGGCTTTGGAAGCCAATAATCCGCTAACCCTATCCAGCATGAGCCTGGGGGATCAAGCCTTGAATGCCTGGTTCCATGCCACCGTACCACGCTCATCCGGGTTTAACAGTTTAGATGTCGCCAGCATGACAGATGCCTCTACACTGGTGACCATGATTTTGATGTTTATCGGCGGTGGTTCTCTAAGTACCGCAGGGGGTATTAAAGTCGGGACTTTTATTATTGTGGTTTTAAGCGTGATTACCTTCTTACGCCGTTCTGAAGAATTGCGGGTATTTAATCATTCTGTTTCGAAAGCGACTTCATTTAAGGCGTTTGCCGTCCTGTCCATCACGGCGATCTTGATATTTTTAGGATCGTTTACGCTTCTTATTCTAGAGCCGAACAAGGACTTTCTGGATTTACTCTTTGAAGCGGTTTCAGCCGCCTGTACGGTAGGACTATCACGGGGCATCACCAGTGAATTACAGCCTGCTAGTCTGTTTGCTTTAATTTTGCTGATGTTCGCGGGTCGTTTGGGACCTCTGACGCTGGCCTACCTGATTGCCACCCCGAAAAAGAGCCGCTTAAAACATCCACCAGCAGATATTCAAATCGGTTAAACCCAATTCAATAAAAAACCACTCATAAAGAGTGGTTTTTTAAGCATCAGTGATTTAGTACCAATTCATCAAGGACACACCCAAACCGACATACGTCGCACGATGGTTATAATCAATCAGGCTTTCACCATAGCCATCAAACAACTGGAAATGACCACGCAATTTACCGCTAATCGGGAATGCCCAGTCAAACTGCGCTGCCCCATGTGCATCATCACCGCCTTTCAGCGAGTGACGCAGCATCAGCGAAAACTCATGATCATTCTTGCGGTAGAATGCGGTTAAATCACCACGCCCCATATAGTTTTTAATATCCGGGTTGTTATCATCTTTTGCATTTTCTTCAATGCGATACCAGGGACGTAACATCAATGCAAAGTTGTCACGTTCTAAACCGATATTAAAGATCATGCGGTTCCAGCTACGCGATAAAGGATCGGCACGACCATTGGACTGGTGGTTAAAGGTCACACCCAGCAAGCGTGCATTTAAGCCCAAAATTTCATAATTGGTACGAAAAACCAGACTGGCTTCAGGTTCATAGTTGGTTTCACGGAAAGGACGCGAAGCATCTGCATTATAGACCTGCCAGCGTGATGACTGGGTATAACCCAGCCAGACATCACCATTATCCCCAAACAGGTTTTCTACTGCTTTGGTTTTTAAAGACAGCTGGAACTTGGCTTCCATCGATTTCAGGTTTTGCTCATCACCTAGCTGTACCGTGTTGTTTTCATTCGGGCTGGAAGGACGTTCATTTTTGTCCGAAGTCCAGAATCCCGGCAGTAAATAAACCGGCTGGTGCGCACGAATATTCCAGGTTCCAAGCTTGCTTTCAGGTGACAGCTCCCAGCGCTTGTCCAGCAATGACGTATTGGGATCAATTTTTGGCCCCTCAACCGCAAATATGTTACTTACACCATGACTGATTTTATCTTTTATCGTTTCCGGTTCAGTCGGTGCAGGTGCAATTTGATTGGCTGCCTGACGTTCAGACACCAGTGCCATTTTTTCTGTCTCAGGGACTTTGAACAAGGTGTCATAACAGGCCAGACGATCCGCATTGGATTCTAAGGCGACACATGCTTCCGGACTTGCGGGAGTAATTAATGATTGTGGGGTTTGTGCATGAATATTCGTCACATACAAAGAACTGAGCATGATCATGCTCAGTTGCAGCGTAGTGCGTTCAAACATTTTGAACGCCATAGGGTCTTACCTCAAATAATGTTTTTTTATTAGTTCACTTGTTTAATATCAAAACCAAGTTCAAGCAGCGCTTCACGTTTAGCCACAGGTGCAACCACCGCTTTCACCGGTTTTTGCTGAACCAGATATTGTTCTGCAACCCGTTTCAGATCATCCAGAGTTACAGCAAGTAAACGCGCACGTAATTGTTTGCGCACCGCAGGTGTACGTGCATGCAATAATGCATAGCAGGCAGTAATCGCCTCACCGGCAGGAGAACCCGGTTTATCCATGCTCGCAATTAAGCCCAAAATTGCTTCTTCAAGTTGATGCGGTTTGTGTTCGCTATTCAACAACCACTGGATACTGGCGTCAAAGTCCTTAAAAGTCTCTGCCAGGCGCGGATCACGATAGCTATAGAAACGGAACGAACAAGCATTGCCATCGTAGCTTGCGCCACCGCCGTAAGCCCCACCTTTTTCACGAATTGCACTGTGCAAAAAGCCATTGCGTAAATAAGCTGCCAACACCATGAGAGGTGCAGCATCGGGATGAGACATTTCTACCGCAGGATAAGCCGCCGCACAGAATTGGACATTGGCCTGAATCAGCCATGCTTCGTCAAGATTGCTATTTTCTGTGATGATTTGCGTTAATTCTACTGGAGTTTGATTCACACTCAATTTATCCCAAACCGTCTGGATTTCTTCAATCAGACGATCGGACTGCTGTTCTTCACACACCAGCAAGAATTGTTTGGGTGCCTGTAAAAGTAGACGATGAATGGCTTTTAATTCCGCAATTAACGCCTCATAAGCAGCTTCATCAGTTTCAATTTTATTCACCAGATTGCCTAACCAGTTCAGCGCTCCCAAACCGGTATTCTGATAGTCACGTTGTGCTAAGGCACTGTGGTTACGCCCTGCAATTTGCATGGCATAACTATGACCTGAACCGGAAATACGTGAAGTCCAGCGTGTTTTACGTTGCTGCAATAATTCAATAATGCGATCTTTCTCATCAAAACGCAGCTGTTCAAATGCCAGCTTCAACAGGCGGATGGCTTCAAAATTATTCACCAGCGATTTGGTGGTCAAGGTGAGCCAAGCACTAATCTTGTTTTTATCATCAATTTTTGAACGTAAAGATGCACCCATCCCCACGCCACCACTCACTGCAGTTTGCAGTTGTTGCAGTTCCAGATAGTCGTACTCGCCCGCACCGACTTCACCCAGCAAAATTGACAGTAAATTGAAATATGGCGACTGAACCACCTGATCCGGAATTTTGACCAGCACCTGTTGATAGTAAATACCATTGGTCCCGGCATGATACAAATTCAAAGGCGTATCCAGGTTATTGCTGATAATTTCACGCAATTGACCTTGTACGATGTGCAAATCTGCAGGAACGTCTTCCAGACCGACTTTCGGCAACAGATTCAAATCATCCGGCGAATCTTGACGTTCTTTTAAGGCTTCGGTTTGCTTGATAATTTCCGCTTTTTGCTCATCCGTCAGTTTGGCACCAATGGCAGCCAGACGCGCTTTTTCCGCTTCAGCTTCTCTTGCCGACTTGGTTGCATCAGGCACCAAAGTCATTTGTACACGATGCGGATTATCCAGCAGATATTCTTGAATCAGGTTCGACAACCACATTGGGTCTTTGAGTTCTTCTTTCACCTGTTCAATGGCTGTATCGACATCCCAGACCTGAATCGGATCGCTGTGATGAATCACGCTGCTTAATCCATTTAAAATCAGGCTTAAACCGTACGGCATGCCATCGCCATTGATTTCACGCTGATGCAATTCAATCTGATGCAAAATGGCATCGACCATTTCAGTATCGACCGGTTTGGAAGCCACTTCTTCAAGCACCTTAAACACACCGTTTTTAAATTCCTGGGCATGTTCAGGATTTGAACCTTGTACACCACAGAAGAAAGTCATTTCAAAGTTGGAATCATCCACGCCCATAATTGGACCGGTCGACTGGGCATAACCACAGGTTTCCAGATAATAACGCAAAGGCGAAGCTGAATCTTCCAGTAAAATTCCTTCAACCAGGCGCATCCCCAAGCGCAATTTAATATCACTGGCTTGCGGCAACAGCCATGCAATCACGTGATAGGTTTTATCTTTTAGGTCTTCCGCATCTACCGCATAGGTTTCTGTGACTTCAAGCGGTGCAGTTAAACGGGTTTCGGGCGTTGAATGCAGGGTTTGGCCTTTTTCAAATTTAGACAAGGCTAAAGTTTCAAATTGTTCCTGCAAGTAATAAGCCGACTCATTGCCAAAAGTCATAAATACCGCATTACTTGGATGGTAATGTGACTTATAGAAATTAACTAACTCAGGGTAAGTTAAGTCCGGAATATCCTTGGGATCACCACCTGAATTGTAATGATAGGTGGTATGCGGAAATAAATGATGCGCCAGTTGATGATAGAGCTGATCTGACGGAGAACTCATGGCGCCTTTCATTTCATTAAACACCACGCCTTTATAGACCGGTTCGCCATTTTCCAGCTCAATGCGAATCCCTTCCTGGGCAAAATCCAGTTCATTCAAGTTCGCAGCAAAAGCGGCATCCAGATACACTTCCAGCAGGTTCTGAAAGTCTTTTTTGTTTTGCGTGGCAAAAGGATAAGCGGTCCAGTCTGCTGAAGTGAACGCGTTCATAAAGGTATTGAGTGAACGGCGAATCATCAGGAAGAATGGGTCACGAACCGGAAATTTTTCCGAACCGCAGAGTGCGGTATGTTCTAAAATATGCGCCTCGCCTTTTGAATCCATCGGCTGGGTACGAAACGCCACCAGAAAGACATTTTCATCCAGATCGCTGGCCAGATGATAATGTATGGCCCCCGTGACTTTATGCTGATATTCTGACACCCTAATATCTAGGGCTTCAACATGGTGTTGACGTATCAACTGAAACGCAGGATGAACAGTTTGAGAAATGGTTTCAGTGACATCTACAGTCATGTGATCTCCAACATTTACATATTTATAAGATGGTTTTGATTATACCTGAATATTGCACCATTTGAATTTGTACTGTTACGAAATTCCAAGCATTTTAGTCCAGTTTTAAGAGCGTCATAGTTTAAGCAAGGGTGCGCAATTTTTAATGTAACTTTATTAAAAGTGAATTCTAGCTGGGAATCATTCCGTATTTAAAATCAGTGCAAAACAAAGCTATCCACACAATAAACAAGAGATTGAATTGAAATAATTTTTAATTATTTTTGTAGACTGGTATCAGCAAAATAAAAAGCTTTTAAATTAATCAATTGCTTCAGCATGACACCATCAAGCCCACCTGGACTAAACAGTGTCATAGTCAGAGATCAAAACTAGATCAGATATTTGAAATAACTATAGTTAGGATGATTCTCTACAAACACATAGTTTTGTTTTTGATAGAAATGTGCTGCATTTTTGGTATCAGTATTCAGGCACAGGGCTGAAAAGTTGGCACGTGCTTCTTTTTCCAGCTGTTGTAACAGTTGTTTGCCTACACCATGCTTGCGATATTCAGGCAAGACATAAAAACGACGTACCCGGCCAATCCGGCTATCTATTTCATTTTCATTCCATTGCTGGTTTAAACCGCCACAAGCCACAAGCTTGTCATCATGATAGCCCAACAACAGGAATTCGCCCGGTTGATCAAATCTGTTCTTGCCACTTTCAAACTCTTCAATCAATCGATCAACAAACTGAAATCCTTCTTGCTGTGCCTGCTTGGCTAATTCCTTGATTTGTTCAGGTAATTGTTCAGCTTTATCAATCGTGATATTCATCTAACCTTCCTTATTCTGTCCTATATGGTATTTTGAACGAATAAATTGACTATATATTGAATTTTATTCATCAATCTACAGCAATCATGAGCATTGGTGTAAACTTAGCGTTTTAATTTAAATGTGAATGAAAGACATGACAACTGTTGATCTTTTTGCAATTGGTAATGCATTAATCGACCAAGAATTTAAAGTCTCTGACGATTTCCTGATTCAACAAAATTTGCAAAAAGGCACTATGCAGTTGACTGATGGTGAAACGCAAGCAAATTTATATAATAATTTAAAAGAAACACAACTATACAAAGGTCAAGCCTCGGGTGGGTCTGCCGCAAATACCACCGTTGCGTTTAGTGCCTTGGGCAGCACTGCATTTTATGCTTGCCGCGTAGGCAACGACGAACTTGGTCAGATTTATCTGAAAGGTTTAAACGAAGCAGGTATTCAAACCGCCGAGCAATCCGTCAGTGAAGGTGTGACTGGTACCTGTATGGTTCTGGTGAGTCCGGATTCTGAACGCACCATGCACACTTACCTCGGCATTACCGCTGAACTGAGTGAAGCTCAAATTAATTTTGAACCCTTAAAAACCGCAAAATGGCTGTATATTGAAGGCTATTTGTCCACGAGCGATACTGCAAGACAAGCGGTTAAACAGGCCCGTGCAATTGCAAAAGCACATAGGGTAAAAATTGCCTTGACCCTTTCTGATCCTGCAATGGTGCAATATGCACGTCAAGGCCTAGATGAGCTTTTGGATGATGGCGTGGATTTATTGCTGTGCAATTATCATGAAGCTTTAATGTATACAGAAACGGATTCAATTGAAGCAGCACTGGCTAAATTGCAACTAAAAAGCAAATACACTGTCATTACATTGTCAGCTGAAGGTGCCTTAATTTCCGATTCTGAACAAACCTTGAAAGTTCCAGGCCGTAAAGTGACTGCGGTAGATGCCAATGGTGCCGGTGATGCCTTTGCAGGCGCATTCCTGTATGCATTGAATGCAGGCTTAAGCCTTAAACTAGCTGCTGAACTTTCAATCCTGATTTCAAGTGAAGTGGTTTCACAGTTTGGCCCGCGCCTGAGTGTAGAAAGTTACGCAGAATTATTAAATAACTTTCAGAAGGAATGTGCATAATGATTAAAATTGCCATGATGGAAGAGATTCCTGAACGTGAAGCACGTTCATACGAAACGCCAAATGGTGACAATATTTTCATTACCCAGCGTGACGGCTCATTCTATGCCTATCAGAATCTCTGTCCTCACTTGCAGGTCGAGCTGGAATTTCTGGAAAACCAGTTTCTAGACCGTGATCAGGAATATATTGAATGCTCCACGCATGGAGCCCTGTTTCTGGTTGAAACCGGTGAATGTGTTTCTGGTCCCTGCCAGGGGCAATCACTTGAAAAAGTTGAAATTACCGTGCATTCTGATGGTGGAATTTACCTGAAAGAAGAATAAACCCAATGGAATTTGCCATGCTTGAGTTTCTACAAGACTATAACTTGATCCCGTTTCATTTAAGTTTATTGGCCTTAATTGTACTCAGCATGGCAGAAACCATTGGCTATTATTTTAACATTCGCCCGACCGAGTTTCTAAAAACGCTTTCACCAAAGAAACTGACTGACTCACCACTGCTCAACGTCAAATTCTCCAAAACACTGATTGTGGTGTTTTTACTGATGAACTTCAGTTTTGCAGGCTATTTTCTGCAACTTTGCGTATTTGCACAACAGAAGGCATTCTTGCCTGCTTATTATCTGATGATCCCGGCGCTGATCATTGCGGTGTTTTTCACTGTATTTATGATTCATTGCCTTGACCAGGTCATCAAGCCGACACTGACCAAGCAACAGGTCAGTCTACTGGGACGTTTGGCGACCATTTCCAGTGGCAATGCCCGTCCGGGATTTTCCGCACAGGCACGGGTACGGGACAGTTTTGGACAATTACATTATGTACAGGTTGAGCCTGAATTTGGTGAACTGGAATTTCAATCGCAGATTATTTTGATTCGTCTAAAAAAGTCCCACTATATTGCTAAAAAAATTTCCAAGTCCAACAATTTATTTAACATGGAAAATCATCAATAGCATTCATTTAGCATAGGCTATTTTATTTTAAATGCCTCAAACCCAGCTGAGACAGCCACTCAGCCGGTTAAAATCTTAACGTTTCAAAAAGCCGGACACCAGGTTCATCACCTGCTGAATATCAGCATTGGCTTCCTGCTTATTGGTTTGTTCGCCTTGTGGGGTCAGTGAATCAATAATTTGCGGCAAGACTTTTGAAATCGCAGCGTAAATATCCTGTTTGGGTACATGGGTTTCCTGTGCGACCTGCTCGACTTCCTGATCATCAAACAGACCCTGTACCTGCTGCTGGTCCACACTGACATTTTCACCTGGACCTGTAGAAACCCAATCATCCACCTGGCGACTGAGTCCCATACCTTTTAGTTTATCCAGCGCACCATGCAAGCCGCCTTGTTTCTGAATCCAGGCAAGCACCAAAGGAAGCACCGCAATCAATAAGGTCTTGGTCGCATTAGCACCTACATTACTTCGCTGTTGGGTGTACTGAGGTTGCTGATTTTGTTGTTGATTCTGTTGACCACTCAAATGTCCCAGCACCGATCCCAAAATTCCGCCCAACCCACCTTGCTGTCTTTGCTGGTTTTGCTGTTGGCTTTGCTGAATATTATTCGCACTCATCTGGCCAAATACCGAAGCTAGAATGTCTCCTAAGCCACCCTGCCTTGATTGTTGCTGATTGCCACCCAAAGCCTGTTTAGCCAGTATTTCGACGATATTGCTAAGATTCGTCATCGCATTATCCTTTTATGAGCCTAATAAAAGAATACGATGCTTTGAAAGTAATAAATCAAC
Organism: Acinetobacter sp. G11; assembly: GCF_049808495.1. NCBI lineage: Bacteria > Pseudomonadati > Pseudomonadota > Gammaproteobacteria > Moraxellales > Moraxellaceae > Acinetobacter > Acinetobacter sp. G11. The sequence continues at coordinate 32,861 of NZ_JBNCAT010000025.1, read as the reverse complement.
CGCTATTGTTAAAATTTGCAATTATAAAAATCAGCAGATTACCAGCGAAATTTATTCCAGTTTTCAGGGTTTGCCCAAAATTTGGAGTTAAACCAGTCAGGCACATGTTTATAGGTTAAAATATTGAATTGCCACAGTGCAAAATCACTGTCATGACGGGTTTTATCAATCAGCTGGGTAAAACCCAAGGCACGCAACAATTTTTCATCCTGTAATCGACTGACCACAACAATTCGTTTTGCCATCAGGTCACGTATTCTCACTAACAGCTGAGACTTCTGCACATCAGAAAGTAGCGCCAACTCTTGTGCATCCATCACCACAAAACCCAGATCATATCGCTGGGTAAAAGGCAGATTTAAAAACTCAGTTACGTTAAAATAGTGCCATTGAATTGATTGATTATTGTCGTATTGCGCAAGATTTTGACCAATACATAATGCAGTTTGGATAGGCTGTTCCTTGGATAAATCGTCTAGCATTGAAGTAATGACATTTTGTTCAGCCATAACTGCATCCTTATTATTGAAGAGAGTATTCTGTATGGAACTACAAGGCATTTGCCATAAAATGCATGCAGGTCTTAAGGACCTTAGTGTAACTGATCAACATACACACAAGGCAAATGTTGAATATAAATTTATTCTAGATCGTTCAGAAGTTGACCTGCCATTCAATTTAGGCCAGGAAATTGAAATCGAATGGACCGGCAATATCTACTGTGTATCCTGTGGTAGCAAAACCAGTAAATCCTTTTCACAGGGTCACTGCTTTAAATGTTTCAAAACCAAAGCATCCTGTGACATGTGCATTATGAAACCGGAAACCTGTCATTATCATCTCGGGACTTGCCGCGAAGACGGCTTTGCTCATGAGGTGTGCTTCCAGCCGCATATTGTTTATCTGGCGAATTCAAGTGCATTAAAAGTCGGCATCACCCGTCTTGGACAGATGCCAACGCGCTGGCTGGACCAGGGTGCAACCCAGGCTTTGCCGATTATGAAAGTAGGTTCCCGCCGTCTCTCAGGCCAACTGGAAATTATGTTTGGCACTCAGGTTGCAGACAAGACCGATTGGCGCAAACTACTCAAAGGCGAAGCTGAACCGCTCAATTTAATAGAAGTGCGTGAACAGCTGATAGAAGAATTTGCACCGAAAATTCAAACCATTCGGGATGAATTTAGCCAGAACCTCGAATTTAACGAAACAATTGAAGTCATGGAGAATGAGCTACCACGCGAGTTTGTTTATCCGGTCGAGCAATATCCCGAAAAAATCAAGTCACACAATCTGGATAAAACACCGATTATTCGTGGCAAATTACTGGGTATTAAAGGACAATATCTAATCTTGGATACCGGTGTCATTAATATCCGCAAATATTCAGGCTATGAACTGAAAATACGTGCTGAATAAGCTTCAATTCAGCCATAAAAAAAACCTGCGTTAACGCAGGTTTTTTTTATTTCACTTAAGATTACTTAATCTTCGCATGTGACTTTAGATATTGCGTGTAATCATCCAGTTCCTGCTGACCGCGAAGCTGTTGATACAACTTGGACAATTCACCCAACTGTTCATTGGTTAAGGCATTCGAAGTCGTCTTGTTCACATTTGATACAGCAACCACTACCAATTCATTAGGCAAAGAAGCAGTTGTAACTGACCACATACCTGCTTTCGGTGCCGGAACACTGAATGCCGCACGCTCAATTTCACGTTTTAGGCCTTGTGAACGGGTAAATACACCAGCGTTTTCAAAAGCAATCTGACTTTGTGCCACAACGCTAGCAGCTGGTTGTGATTTAAAGTTATTCAATGCGGTCTGGATTTTCACTTTCGCTGCATCACTTGCTTTCTGTTCAATGAGTTTCGCTTTTACACGTAGTGTTGCTTCAGCTAAAGTCTGCACACCAGCCGCATGATAATTACGCACTTTTACCCAAACAGTATTGCCATTTGCCATTTGAATGCTGCTAGATGCATTGCGATCGCCATTTTTCACATCATCATTAAACAGCTTGACCTTGACATTGGCATCGCTCAGTACAGGATGTTGTGTAGCCAGGGGCATACCTTTCACAGACTGAACCGTTACACCTTTAACTTCCTGAGCCACCACATCTAGCGCATCACTACCCACCACCAGCTCATTCAGGCTATTTACAGCATCCGAGAATGAATTTGCGGCTTTATTCTTTTGCAACTCAGCCAGCAAGCGCGGTTTTTCAGCTTCAAATGAAGGCACTTTCACTGCGGCGGCTTCAGTTTCAATTAAATGATAACCATACTGGGTTTTAACCGGCGCTGAAACTTGTGCCGGTTTTAAAGAAGCAACGCTTTGATCAAATGCATCACCAAACACGCCTTTTGCATAGGCTTCTACCACACCACCCTTAGATTTCGATTCAGTATCATCCGAATACTGTGCTGCAGCTTGGGCAAAAGACATGCCTGCTTTAATTTTTGCAGCAACCTCATTGGCTAATTTTTTCGCCTCAGCGTCCGAACGGGTGTCTGCCGTAATTAAAATATGTTTGACCAATGGCTTAACATTCTGCTTTTGCGCATCAACAAATGCATTATAAGCTTGCTGCAATTCAGCATCTGTCACTTGAGTATTGGCAGGTGCAACATCAGCAGGCGTAAGCACAACGTAGTCCACATCTACACTTGCAACCTGCTTAAACGCATTTTGATGCTTGTTGTAATAAGCTGCTATTTCTTGCGGTGTGACTTTGATATTTTTCTTGTATTCATCCAGTTTAATGCTGGCAAGATGCAAGGTGCGTTGTTCAGTTTGCAAGTTGGCAATTTGCTGAATATCAAGCTTGCTCACCAATGCATAGTCCATAAATGTTGAAGTCAACATTTTCAAGGCATGGTCTTTACGCAAGTTGGCGATCAAAGACTGACTGGTCATGCCCACTGAACGCAAATAATTTGAGTACAAGGCTTCAGAAAATTTACCGTTTTCCTGGAAGCTTGGTTGCTGGGCAACCATCTGTTCAATTTGTGCATCACTTAATGAAATGCCCAGCTCTTCTGCCTGCTGTAACAACAAGGTTCGAGCGACCAGACTATCCATCGCCTTGTTTTCAATGAAAGATTGATTCAGTAAAGTTTCGTCGCCGTTGGCATAAGCCAAATATTGTTCTTTAAATGTTTGGGTCAGCGATTCTAATTCTTTTTTAGAAATTTCCTGGCCATTCACCAGTTTTGCTGTGTCTTCTGACTTACCACCACTAAAATATCCTTCAATACCTACAAGTGCTAAAGGGGTCAAAAACAAAATGAGCAACACTTTGCCCAACCAGCCCTTAATAACTTTACGAAAAGATTCCATAAGTATTCCAATATTTTATTTCTGGGGGATTTTACCCGAAAACCTCAGCTGAATGAATGTGTTCACACTGTAAATCGGCATTATTAATAAAAAACGCGCCTATAGGGCGCGTTTATCGGCTTTACAAAAGATTAAGCTACAGAATCTTTTAAACCTTTACCTGCTTTAAAGCTTGGTACTTTGCTTGCTTTAATTTCTAAAGCTGCACCAGTTTGCGGGTTACGACCTGTACGTGCCGCACGCTCTTTAACGTTGAATGTACCAAAACCAACAAGTGTAACAGTATCACCAGATTTAAGTGCTTCAGTAATTGAAGCAATTGTTGCATCTAAGGCTTTACCTGCATCAGTCTTAGACAATCCCCCTTTCTCTGCAATTGCATCGATTAATTCTGATTTATTCATGAAGATTACGTCCTCTTAATATCGTTTATTTAAGGTCTAAGGATTCCATAACACCTTTATATCAATGCTTTGGGGCAAAACGCAATACTCTCAATCAGCATTTCTATAAAATAATTGCGAAAAAAATTGTTGAAAAATGCAGAAAAACTAAAAAAGTTTCATTTTTGTAACATTTGCGCCTTTAACTGCTTATTTTCTTCAAGCAAAAAATCGACCTTATTATGGAGTTGTAATATGAGACTTTCTAAATGCTGAATATCTTTTACGGTAACCAGACCAATTCTGTTTAAAGAATGGTTAACACTATGGTCAATGAGTTTTTCGACCTTGTCTTTGGTATCGCTCACCGATTCTTTGGCTTTTACCGAAACTTTTTCTACGGTTTGATCGGCAATTTCAGACGTCTTGGATTCCAGTTCTTCACCCACCTTGACTAAAGAGTCAAAGAGTTTGTTGCCTTCCTCTTCCGCACGCGAAAAAGCTCCCAGGCCAGCAAGCCATATCTGCTGAGTATATTTACGAAAATCCAGACCCGATTTACGACCTGAACGTGATTTATTCTTTGTTTTATCAGTATTTTCATTTTTTAGTTGATCAATCTCTTGATCTTTTATTGATTTATCCATTCAGCCAATCTCCTGCTTATTTTCCATACAACTTAAATATAATTACTCAAAAAATACAGCTATAATAACAAATTAAATACTTGATCGATTTGCTAAACTGTTCTACAAAGCAAGATTAATATATTTGTTGATAAGTCCTGAAACACATTTTCGAGCATGGGATGCTCCTTTCAGGTAAGGATTAAGTTTTATGAGTGAATCGCAACAAGGTCAAAAACAACCGCATTTGTTGCTCACAATGACCATGATTGTTTTAGAGACAATCTTTACCTTCATCTTAAAACATGATCGGGTCGTTGGCTTGCAGGCTAAAAAATTTATAGATCAAAAAATAACCATTAAAATTAATAGCTATTTACCTTATTTTGATTTTTATGTGGTTTTTACTGAACACGGCATACTCTTTGACACCAAGGCACCAGCGAAAGTAGTCGATTTGGATATTCGCACCACGCTTATGGATTTAATCAAAGTATTTGTCTTTGGCAATCGACGCAGCATTAAAAAAATGCGTATTGATGGTGACAGTACCTTAAAGGATGAGTTTCGCGATTTAGCCTTGCTGTTCAGCTTTCCAAAAGTTTTATCTGACTGGAAACAGTGGCTTAGCGAACCTGTGGATGAACAGGAGATTATTGCTTCCAAAAAACGTATTGCTCCCCTATTAGAAAAAATTGATCAACAACGTTCCAAGATCAATACCTTAGAGGTAGAAGTTAAACAATACAAGAATCGTATTCGTCGTATGCAGCAAAAACAAAAAAGAATGAATATCGTTTTTAGTCTAACTATCGTGCTATTAGTTGCGTTATTAGTGTATACTTGGTGAATTGTATAAATATATAATTTTTCTATAAAACAAAATAATTTAAACCCCCACAAAAAAACTTGACTATTTTAGTCAGGATTCATAAAATCGACACATCTAGTCTTAATATGTGTATCGAATCATGCGTCTTACTACTCGCGGTCGCTACGCAGTGACTGCTCTACTTGATTTAGCTTTGCAGCCAACTGAACAAACGATCACGCTTGCTGAAATTGCAGCTCGTCAAACTATTTCCGTTGCTTATCTTGAGCAGTTATTTGCGAAATTAAAGCGCCACGGCTTAGTTTCTAGTGTTCGTGGAGCCAACGGTGGTTATCATCTGGCACGTAACGCTGAAGAAATCACAGTATTAGAAATTATTGAAGCCGTAAACGAAACAGTTGACGCAACGCGTTGTGACCATAAAGGTAACTGCCAAAATGGTGCAATGTGCTTGACTCATGATTTATGGCAAGAACTCTCCCACCACATCGCCGATTATTTAGCAAAAATCACCCTTGCTGACCTGGTAGCACGCGACAACGTTCAAACCGTTGCAATTCGCCAAAATACAGCATCATTTGATTCAGCCCTTTTATCGGTTACAGGTATTTGACATGAAACGTCCGATTTATCTTGATTATGCAGCAACCACTCCTGTAGACCCTCAAGTTGCAGAACGCATGATGGAGTGCTTAACTTTCGACGGTACTTTCGGTAATGCTGCATCTCGTTCTCATGCTTACGGTTGGCAGGCTGAAGAAAAAGTAGAATATGCACGTGAACAAGTTGCGAACTTGGTCAAAGCAGATCCACGCGAGATCGTGTGGACTTCAGGTGCTACGGAATCTGATAACCTGGCACTGAAAGGTGTGGCTCAATTTTATGCCTCTAAAGGCAAACATATCATTACAAGTAAAATTGAACACAAAGCAATTTTAGATACTTGCCGTGAATTAGAAGCAGAAGGTTTCGAAATTACTTATCTTGAACCACTGCCTCAAACAGGTTTAATTACCCCGGAAATGGTTGAAGCAGCGATTCGCCCAGATACCATTCTGGTATCGCTGATGATGGTGAACAACGAGATCGGTACCATCACTGACGTTGCAGCGATCGGTGAAATTACCCGTGCCAAGAAAATTTTCTTCCATGTGGATGCGGCTCAGGCTGCAGGTAAGGTAGAAATTGATCTTTCAACTTTAAAAGTTGATTTAATGAGTTTCTCTGCGCACAAGATTTATGGCCCTAAAGGTATCGGCGCATTATTTGTTCGCCGTTCACCACGTGTCCGCCTTAAAGCACAAATGCATGGTGGCGGTCATGAACGCGGCATGCGCTCAGGTACACTTGCAACTCACCAAATTGTAGGTATGGGTGAAGCATTTGAACTTGCAGGCAAAAACCTTGAAGCCGAACAAAAACGTCTACGTGTACTGCGTGACAAATTATGGAATGGTCTACAAGGTTTAGAACAAGTGTTCTTAAACGGCCATCCAACTCAAAACGTTGCAAACTATCTCAATGTCAGCTTTAACTTCGTTGAAGGTGAATCATTGATGATGGCCTTGAAAGATGCAGCTGTATCTTCTGGTTCAGCATGTACTTCTGCAACGCTTGAACCGTCTTATGTACTTCGTGCACTTGGTCTTTCTGACGAGCTTGCCCACAGTTCAATCCGTTTCAGCTTCGGTAAATACACCACTGAAGAAGATATCGATCATGTTCTTGAAATCACTAAAGCTGCTGTTGAGAAATTGCGTGAACTTTCTCCGCTTTGGGATATGTATAAAGAAGGTATCGACCTTTCAACAGTTGAATGGGCTGAACACTGATTCATGTCCTGGAGATAGCTTTAAAATTTAAAGCTATCTCGTTGATAAACGTAATTTCACCCCCATATTAATCTTAAGGCTGACCCCGAGGTTTGGAGAAGCATCATGGCTTATAGCGAAAAAGTAATTGATCATTACGAAAACCCTCGTAATGTTGGCGTTTTAGACAAAAATGCTGAAAATGTTGGTACAGGTATGGTGGGTGCACCGGCTTGTGGTGATGTAATGCGTCTTCAAATTCAAGTGAATGATGAAGGTGTGATTGAAGAAGCACGTTTTAAAACCTATGGTTGTGGTTCTGCGATTGCCTCTAGCTCTCTTGTAACTGAATGGCTAAAAGGTAAAACCCTAGACGAAGCTCAAGCGATCAAGAATATCGATATCGCGAACGAACTGGCTCTTCCTCCAGTAAAAGTACACTGCTCTGTACTGGCTGAAGATGCAATTAAAGCTGCTGTTGAAGATTACCGCAGCAAAAAAATAAAAGCTTAAGTGTTTCAAGTTTTTGATGGAAAATTAACGGAGTTTTCATGATCCATTTAACTGAAAATGCTGCAACTCATATCAGCAATTACCTAAAAAATCGCGGTAAGGGTGAAGGCATTCGCGTTGGTGTGAAAACTTCAGGCTGCTCTGGCTTGGCTTATGTACTCGAATTCGTGGATGAAGTCGATACACATGACCAGATGTTTGAGCAGTTTGGTGTTAAGGTTTTCGTTGACCCGAAAAGCCTGGTTTATCTTGAAGGTATGGAGATGGACTACGTGAAAAACGGTCTCAATGAAGGCTTCGAATTTAACAACCCCAATAAAAAAGGCGAATGTGGCTGTGGTGAATCTTTCACCGTTTAAACACTCCATTGTCTCTCTTTTGGTGATTAAAACAGTGTAAAATGCACTGTTTTAATTGCATTTATAGCAGTCACTTTTGCATATCTATCGTGGATCCTATCTCCCATGAATCATTTTGAGCTGTTCAACCTCCCTGTAGCACTCGATATTGATTTAGCAGCCTTAAAAACTGAATTTTTGAAGTTGCAGCAACAATATCATCCAGATAAAGCCGAAGACAAAGATCAGGCCCTGATTAAATCGAGTGAGATCAATCAGGCATTCAAAGCTTTATCCAATGTTGATAGCCGCGCTGCCTATCTCTTGAGTCTGAAAAAACAGGATTATCACCTGGATCAGTCGATCAGTGATTTTGAATTTCTTCAGGATGCGCTGGAAATTCGTGAACAGCTCGACGATGCTGCATCTGCCGACGACCTGCAATCTTTAAAAGTTGAAGTGCAGCAATGGATTGACGGTTTAGTCCGTGAATTCAAAATCGACTATGACGATGAAGACTGGGGCGAAGCCCGTGATACCGTGCGTAAATTGCGTTTCTTTGTTAAGGTCATGTCCGACATCGACAAAGCTGAAGATCGTTTCCTAGATGACGACAGCTTTGATTTAGATGATGATTTTTAATTTGCTTTGATTTTATTTTTAATTTTAGTTCTAAGGATGTAACACAATGGCTCTCTTGCAAATTGCAGAACCCGGTCAATCAAGTGCACCGCATGAACACCGCATTGCCATTGGTATCGACCTGGGTACGACGCATTCATTGGTTGCCACGGTACTTTCAGGTCAAGCCAAAGTCCTCAACGACGAACAAGGTCGCGTGTTACTTCCGTCCATTGTTCACTATAGCCATAACAACACGCATTATGGTGATAAAGCCAAGCCTTTTATTACCACAGATCCCAAAAACACCATTGTTTCAGTAAAACGTTTTATGGGTCGTTCCAAAGCGGACATAAAATTCCAGCACCCTTACGTATTAGTGGGTGAAGACAACCAGATGCCTGCTTTTGAAACTGCACAAGGCCGTAAAACACCTGTGGAGATTTCAGCAGAAATTTTAAAACAGCTGAAAGACCGTGCAGAAGAAAGTTTAAAAAATGAAGTGAATGGTGCCGTGATTACGGTTCCGGCCTATTTTGATGAGGCACAACGTCAGGCCACACGGGATGCTGCACAACTGGCGGGTCTGAATGTTTTACGTCTGCTCAATGAACCCACTGCCGCGGCTGTGGCTTATGGTCTGGATCAGGAAACCAACCTCGCTCACGATCAAAACTATGTGATTTATGACCTGGGTGGCGGTACTTTTGACGTATCAATCCTGCGTTTCTCACAAGGTGTTTTTGAAGTTTTGGCGACTGGCGGACATACTGCTTTAGGTGGTGATGATCTGGATCGCCTGATTGTGAAATGGGCTAAAAAACAGCTGAATATTGAAACCTTAGATGATGCCGAATATGCACATTTTATTGTTTCTGCACGCAAAGCCAAAGAAGCCCTGTCAGATGCCGAATCGGTTGAGCTGAAAGTTTTAGATCAGGTTTTGACTTTAGACCGTACTACATTTGAAGACATCATTAAAGTGGCTTTGGATAAAACCATTAGCGTATGTAAGCGTGTGATGCGTGATGCCAAACTTGAGCTGGATGATATTAAAAATGTCGTGCTTGTGGGCGGGTCTACCCGTTCTTATGCGGTACAAAAAGCCGTGCGTGAAGTCTTCGATCAGGAACCATTATGCACCATTAATCCGGATGAAGTCGTCGCCATCGGTGCATCCATCACTGCAAACCAGTTGATTGGCAATTCCAAAGATGGTTCCTTGTTATTGGACGTTACTCCTCTCTCTCTTGGTCTGGAAACCATGGGTGGTCTGGTGGAACGTTTAATCTCACGCAACACTGCCATTCCTGTGGCGCGTCGCCAGGAGTTTACCACCTATCAGGATGGCCAGACTGCCATGCTGATTCATGTGGTACAAGGTGAACGTGATCTGGTGGAACACTGCCGTAGCTTGGGTCGCTTTGTCTTGCATGGCATTCCGCCAATGACAGCTGGTCAGGCACGTATTGAAGTCACTTTCCAGGTTGATGCCGATGGCTTATTGACTGTTTCGGCTAAAGAAACCACGTCTGGTGTACATGCGCAAATCGACATTAAACCTTCTTATGGTTTATCCGATGCCGATACCGAACGCTTACTGATTGATGGTTTCAAATATGCCGAAGAAGATAAGAACCTTCGTCATTTGCAGGAAACCAAGGTTGAAGCAAAACGTGAATTGGAAGCATTGGAGCAGGCACTTAAAGTAGATGCCCAGCTATTAACTGCTGAACAGTTAGCCTCCTTGAATCAAGCCAAGGCTCAACTTGAGACTCAACTCGAAACCACCGATATCAAAGCGATTGAACAGGCTGTAGAACAGCTTAAAATACACAGTGATGCTTTTGCTGCTGTACGTATGAATCAACATATTGATGCAGCCCTGAAAGGCACTAAACTTGATGACTGGTCAAACTCGGACAACTAAACAGGAAAAAATTATGCCACGTATTAAAGTTCTTCCACATGCGCAAATTTGCCCGAATGGTGCCGAGTTTGAAGTCGAACAGAATGCCAACCTGTGCGAAAGCCTGTTAAAAAATGGCATTAAGATTGAGCATGCATGCGATATGTCCTGTGCATGCACCACGTGCCATGTCGTGGTTCGAAAAGGCTTTGACAGCCTTGAAGAAATGTCTGATGTTGAAGCAGATTTACTGGATCGTGCCTGGGGCTTGGAACCGGATTCACGCCTTTCATGCCAGGTTAAAGTCGTGGATGAAGATCTGGAAGTGGAAATTCCAAAATATACCATTAACCATGCTTCAGAAAATCATTAAGATTTTTAGCCATAAAAAACCACGCAATCGCGTGGTTTTTTTCATCTTTAGACTGCATCTAATCCAACATCTGACTCATAATTTTTAGTGATACTGCTCGTCTTTCTCATCTTCAACCACATCTTCCAGATTTAGCCGGACTATACCTTCTGAATTGGTCATTTTTTGCTGTTTTTCAATACGCTTGATCATCTTCTCCAGCACTTGAATCAATTCCGGATATTCATAGTTTTGAACTTCATCCAGATTCAGCAATAAATGGAAACCCTTGTACTCATAATCAAACCAGCGCTGATAATCCGATTTGCGCGAAGTATACTTTTCCATGACTTGCCAGGTCTTCACCGGACCTTGAATGCCTTTAAGCCGAATCGGTGCTTTAGGCGCACATAAATAGTCATTTTTAATTAAATTATAGGTCTCATCAGAAATCAGGATTTCATCGACTGCTGCTGCACTTTGCAGACGCGCGGCCAAATTGGCATCACGCCCCACAATGGTATATGCCATGCGATGTGCTGCGCCATAGTTCCCTACGTGACAATATCCGGTACTGATCCCCATACGGATATGTAGGGCCGGATAACCCATCTTGATCCAGCGCTCACGCAGCAGCTTCATTTGCTGACGCATATCGATCGCCATGTCCAGACAGGTTTTTGCATCCTGCTCCACACCTTGCGAGATAGGGTCACCAAAGAAAATCAGAATGGCATCCCCCATAAACTTGTCGACAGTCGCTTCATACTGCCTGGCAATTTCAGTCATATGACTTAAATAGTCATTCAGCAGGAAGGCTAAATCGTCTGGAATCAGGGTTTCTGAAAGCTCGGTAAAACCTTGAATATCTGAAAAGAAAATGGTCATTTTCTTACGTTTGTATTCAATTTTGGCTTCCGATTCCCCTTTCATGATTGACTGCCACAACTGCACTGGTGCATATCGGCTCAGCTGATTTGCGAATTCCATATAACGATTCATTTGATCGTAATAATAGGTTCGGCGATTACTAATATGCTGAATCTGGCTGCTTTGGTAAAAACTGCCCACACCAAAAAAGGTGATTAAACAGATAAAACCTAATACGGTTAACTCACCGGTGGTTTGTTCAAAATACTCACCAAAACCAAAAATCAGAATATTACACAGATAAAAATTTGCGATTCCAATCAGGCTTGCCAATGACACCGCTAAAAATGAAATCTTGTTGGTAATTGCGGTATATAAAATGACAAATAGTGAAATAAAAGTCAGAACCAGGTTTAAATGAATGGCAGATAAAATAACCGAAATAACAACGACATCGGTAATAAACAACACACTGCGTTTTATATTGGAATTAAAGCGATACTGGAGCCAGTTCGATAATCTCGGTGTAAGAAAAACCAGCAGCAGGAAAAAAGGAATATAAATCTGATATTGGGTGTCAGAAGCCGTGTAATGGTAGACAATCACAAGTAAAGACAACATCATATATCCCATCAAGCGATGGAAATATTCAAATTGTCTGGGTTCTTTTCTAATCCAGTCGTCTAATGACACTCAATCACTCCTGATTCGAGTCTTTACACCATAAATTCCATACTATGGCTTTCAATAGGCAGGAATTAATCCATACGCCAATCAAATGGCATATCACCCTGACCACGTAATGCCAGCATCAAGGTTTGACGCATATGTGCAAGAACTTCATTGGTATAAGGAACTGCTGGTGTACCCCAAACCGGTTTTGGCCAAGCCACGTCATTCTGGTAACGCACGACATGATGAAAATGCAATTGTGGAACCATATTTCCAAGGGCTGCCACGTTCATTTTGTCTGCGCGGAATACGCGTGAAAGCTGACTCGATAACCAGCTAGATTCACGCAGGAACTGTTCCTGGTCAGCCTGACTTAATTCATATAACTCGCTCACGCCTGGTACGCGTGGAATTAATATGAGCCACGGAAATTGCATATCATTCATTAAACGACATGTTGACAGTGGAAAGTCGCCTACAAAAAAAGTATCTTGAGCAAGTTGTGGATGCAAACTAAACATATCTTTATAAATTATGCAAAATTAGAATGATGGCTAATACTATCACATACAATGGGACGTGAATATTCTATGCAATGTGTTTCATTACAAATAAACCACTATTTACAGCGAATACGTGAACATTCACGAATTTAATAAATTTCTTTAAAAAATCAAGCGCTTCTTCGCACTATCTTTTAAAATCCGATCAAATTGCAAAGGGAATGCGTAAATATTATGCACTCCCTGTCAAATCAATGAATTTCTTTTAACAAACTGTCCATTAAATCGACAATAAACTGGATACGTTTTTGGTAATCTTCCAGCATAACCATGATTTTCAGGCGTTGCCCGCCATCCATACGGAAAAAGGTGGGATGTTTTTGCATCATTTGAATAATACTGATGGCTTGTACCGGTGTTTCGGGTGAAAATTCGATATGTCCACCATGAGAACCAATATCAATCTTGGTGATGCCCAGCTGCTCCGCTTTTAAACGGATTTGATGCACAGCAAACAGCTGCTTCACTGGCTGCGGTGGCACGCCAAACCGGTCAATCAGCTCCATACGGATATTGTCGAGTTTTTCCTGGGTATCGGTATTACTGATGCGTTTATAGAACAATAAACGCTGATGTACGTCCCCGAGATATTCATCTGGTATCAGGGCTGGCATATGCAGGTTGATTTCTGCAATGAGGGACAATGGTGCATCGAAATTCGGGGTTTTGCCTTTTTGAATGGCTTTGGTGGCTTTTTCCAGCATTTCCATATACAGGCTATAACCAATCGCCTGCATCGAACCACTTTGCTGTTCGCCCAGCAACTCACCCGCTCCGCGAATTTCCAGATCTTCGGTTGCCAACATGAAACCTGCGCCTAAATTGGATGCGCGCTGAATCGCATCCAGACGTTTTTCCGCATCCCCTTTTAGACCTTTAATGGAAGGTACCAGTAAATAGGCATAGGCTTGATGGTGTGACCGACCAACACGCCCACGCAGCTGATGCAACTGCGCCAGACCCAGCTTGTCTGCACGCTCAATCAGAATGGTATTGGCATTGGGAACGTCAATCCCGGTTTCAATAATGGTGGAACAGACCAGCACATTGTATTCTTTGTGATAGAACTGCTGCATGACCTGTTCCAGTTCACGCTCCCGCATTTGTCCATGCGCCACTGCAACACGTGCTTCTGGTACCAGTTCACGGATATTTTCTGCGGTGCGTTCAATGGTATCCACTTCATTATGCAGGAAATACACCTGCCCACCACGCAGCAATTCACGCAAAATGGCTTCTTTAATCGATTCGCCAGTCTGCTCCTGCACAAAGGTTTTCACGGCCAGACGACGTGCAGGCGGTGTGGCAATAATGGATAAATCGCGCATCCCGCTAAAGGCCATATTCAGGGTTCGGGGAATAGGGGTCGCGGTCAGGGTGAGCATATCGACATCTGCACGCATGGCCTTAATCCGCTCCTTGTCACGTACGCCAAAACGGTGCTCTTCATCGACAATCATCAGCCCCAAATTTTTAAACTGGACATTTTCCTGCAAAATTTTATGGGTACCAATCACAATATCCACTTTACCTTCTGCCAGGTCTTCAATGGTTTTCGTGTGTGATTTACTCGAACCGAAACGTGACAACACTTCTATGCGCACAGGCCAGTCAGCAAAACGGTCTTTAAATGATTCATAGTGCTGCTGTGCCAACAGGGTGGTCGGAACAAGAACCGCCACCTGTTTATTATTCTGTACTGCCACGAATGCCGCGCGCATCGCAACTTCAGTCTTACCAAAACCGACATCGCCACAGACCAGACGATCCATGGGTTTTGCCATTTGCATGTCGTGCAAAGTCGCTTCAATGGCATTGGCCTGATCCAGGGTTTCTTCATAGGCAAAGCCGCTGGCAAACTGCATATAAGGACTTTGTTCCAGTTCAAAGCTAAAGCCCGGTTTAGACTGGCGACGCGCCTGAATATGCAACAGTTCTGCTGCCACATCATGAATCTGTTCCAGCGCTTTACGTTTGGCCTTGTTCCAGGCATCGGTGCCCAATTTATGTAATGGCGCCAGATCAGGATCACCGCCACTATAACGGCTGATCAGATGCAAGTTGGTGACCGGAACATAGACCTTGGCAGCGTCGGCATAATCCAGCTGTAGAAATTCATGTTCCTGATCATCAATATTCAGGGTAATCAGACCAGCATAACGCCCCACACCGTAATCGATATGGACCACCGGTGCACCAATACTGAGTTCAGTCAGGCTACGGATCAGGAACTCTTCTGAAACTTCCTGCTGACGCTTGCGGCGGCGCTGTACCACACGATGTTCATAAAGCTGGTTTTCCGAAATGACGCTGAGATGACCGGGAATCACCAGACCACGATCAAGTGGTGCACTGGTAATCGCGATTGCATATAAGGATTTTCTAAACTCTGCAAAATTTTCTATATTCGGAATATCGCCCAAAGCTGGACGTAAAGCATCTTTTAAGGTTTCACGCCGACCTGCACTTTCTGCGACCAACAGGACTGGATGATTGGCAGCCTCAATATACTTTTTGACTGCAGCAAAAGGCTTTTCCTGTTTAGGCTCAACCGGTAAACGAGGAGGTGCTTCGGTATTGAGATTAATCACCCCAGCTTTTTCGACAAATTCTTCAGATGAAGCGATTATTCGTGCAAAGTGGTTCAGCTGTTCCAACACCTGATTGGGCATCAGGAAAAGGTCTTCCGGCGGTAAAATAGGATGGTCGACATTATGACGACGATCTTCATAACGGCGCAGTACATCGTTCCAAAAATTGCTTAAACCTTCATCCAGATGCTTGTCTGTAATGACAATGCCATTCTTGGGTAAGTACGCCATGAGCGTGCTTTGGGTTTGCATGGCTTGTTTGCTGAAGAATAAAGGGAAATAAAACTCCAGTCCCGGCGATGCAATGCCTTCGAGTACATCCTGATAAAGCGGATTCTTTTTTGGATTTGCATGAGGAAAACTTTCAGCATAGCGGTCACGGAAGGTTGCCCGTCCTTCTTTAAGCGGAAATTCCTTGGCGGGCAATACAGAAAACTGTTGTAAGTTTTGAGTGGTTCTTTGGGTTTCAGGATCAAAAAATTTTAAGCTTTCAATTTCATCATCGAATAAATCGATACGGATGGGTGCACTTTGACCGGAAGCATAGATATCCATAATGCTGCCACGCACGGCAAATTCACCATGATCATAAACGGTATCGACCAGATGATAACCAGCCTGAACCAAACGCAGTTTCTGCTGTTCCAGTTCAAATTTCTGTCCCACCTGAATATCAAAATGTTCACCCAGCAGCCATGAAGTCGGTGCGACACGCTGTACTAAAGTGGACGCAGATACAAGCAGCACCCCCTGCTTCGGCATATTGGATAAAATGGAAAGCCGTTCAGACACGATATCCTGATGCGGAGATAAACGGTCATAAGGCAGAATTTCCCAATCGGGGAAAATGGTGGGTTTAATCCCGTAAAATTCCAGTTCACTTTCCAACTGTCCCAAATGCTGATTATTTCTGGCAACAACAATGAACAATTGCTTACTTTGTGTGGCAATTTCTTTGAACAATAAAGCGGCCGAAGAGCCTTGCAAATTGCCGACCCAGCGTTTTTCGCCTGCCTTAAACTGTTGCAGATTTAATTGGGAAATTTCTTGTTGGAACATGTATATAGCTTTTGGTCTAAATGACATGGACCGTATATTAACATGGGTTTTTTCTTGGTTGAGTTATTTTTATATACAGCACAGGATTGCACCTAAATCCTTTTAGATGCCGAATATGCAGCTGATGATACGATTATTTTTCACGCAGAAAATTGCGATAATAGTCATTCAGTTTCTGAATGATCTGCTTGAACTGTAACAGGTTTTCTTCGGTGTTGCCCAAACGTGCAACAAAACGCTGACTG
Organism: Acinetobacter sp. G11; assembly: GCF_049808495.1. Classification (NCBI taxonomy): domain Bacteria; kingdom Pseudomonadati; phylum Pseudomonadota; class Gammaproteobacteria; order Moraxellales; family Moraxellaceae; genus Acinetobacter; species Acinetobacter sp. G11. The sequence continues at coordinate 16,130 of NZ_JBNCAT010000025.1, read as the reverse complement.
GCTATTTCCAGGTCAATTTTTTCATTAATCAGGATGGCAGTAAAATATAAAGTTTTTAAATCATCAAAGTTGTTCAGTTTACGATTGGAAAAATAAGCCAAACGTTCAGACAGCTGATTGACCACAATTCCGTCCACGATATAACCCTGCTCCGGATCAAACTGGATATTGTTTTCTTGAAGATACAGCTGTTCAGGAGAAGGTTTTGAACTTTTAAGCAGTCCTGAACCTGTAAATAGTCCGGCAAGTTTGTTCAGCATGGGCATGACACATCGAAAAAAATCCTGAATATTTTAACCCTGTGCTGCAGTATATTCACGACTATTTTCCATATAAAAAGGGAGCCGTTTACACAGCTCCCTTTTTTATTGCTGTCATGATTAAATTTTTGTAGCAGCAGTTAGCCGACCTGTGCCAAAACTTCATGCTGTAAAGTGACTTCTGAAACCAGATTGCTAAAAGCAAAAATTTCATCCAGCTGTGCTTGAGTCAGTAATTTCTGCTCTAAAACCACCTGCTGAATGGTTTTATTTTCGGCAATGCACTGTTTCCCAATTTCATCGCATTTGGCGTGTCCCAAAATCGGATCCAGCAAAGTGACAATGCCGACACTGCGCATTACAGCATCGTAACACACCTGCTCATTGGCCTGAATACCTTGAATGCATTTACGGTCAAGGCTGACAACCGCTTGGGTGAGAAGTTCAATCGACTCATTAATTGCAACCGCAATTACCGGCTCCATGACATTGAGTTGCAATTGTCCCGCTTCTGCTGCCATGGTCACGGTTAAATCGTTGCCAATGACCTTAAAGGCAATCTGGTTTACCACTTCAGGAATCACTGGATTGATTTTGGCCGGCATAATGGACGAACCCGCCTGTAATTCAGGTAAGCGAATTTCGACCAGACCGGTACGCGGTCCCGAACTTAAGAGGCGTAAATCGTTACAGATTTTTGAAAGCTTGACTGCCAGCCGTTTCAGGGTGCTGGATAAAATAATGAATACGCCGCAATCGCTGGTGGCTTCGACATAGTCTTCTGCACCCGTTAAATTCAGCCCGGTAATTTTATTTAAAGACTGAATTGCAGCATGGGCATAGCCTTGGGGGGTATTCACGCCAGTGCCAATGGCTGTTGCCCCCAGATTCACTTCCAGCAAAAGCTCACGGGTACGCTGAATCAGACGTATATCTTCCTTTAATAAGGTAGCAAATGCACGAAACTCTTGTCCCAAAGTCATCGGAACCGCATCCTGCAGCTGGGTACGTCCCATTTTTAACACAAATTGAAATTCGGCGGCCTTGATATGCAGGCTATCCACCAGTTTCTGGATCGGAAGCAATAAATCATCCAGACTATAATATGTGGCTAAACGTAAAGCCGTAGGATAGACATCATTGGTGGATTGCGACTTATTGACATGATCGTTGGGATGGACATGTTCATATTGCCCCTTATGAAAACCTAAATGTTCCAGGGCAATGTTGGCCAGGACTTCATTGGTGTTCATATTGATGGAAGTGCCTGCTCCGCCCTGATAGACATCTAAGGGAAAAGCCTGACTCCATTTTTCAGGTTCTGCAATTAAGCTATTGCAGGCATGCTGAATAGCCAGACTGACCTGTTCTGAAATTTTATTAAATTTAAGATTGGTTTGTGCTGAGGCTTTTTTGACTTGAGCCAGGGCCCGAATAAAATGGGACTGACTTCCCACTTTTTGATTCGAGATCTGAAAATTCTCCAGAGCACGTAAAGTATGAATACCGTAATAAGATGCGGCCGGAACTTCCTTTGCTCCCAGCAAATCACGTTCTATTCTTGTATTGTCGGGTTGAACTGTTGTCACTTTAAATATACTCACATGTATGCACCAGAATTGTGCAATTGAAAAAGTATTAAGGCTTTGCCCTATTTTAAATATTGTAAAAAGATATTTATTTGGCAATGCTCTTTAACCAAATACATCGACTCTGTAGCGAGTGTAAGCACTTGTAACTATCGCATGAAACTAGCTTAGCGGTTCCAATTTGCATCATTAAAAAATCAGGCATAAAAATCTTTCAACGTCATTTTCAATTCACAGTAGACAATTATCTGAACAAGATGAATGACATTAAGTACCATGCTTATAAATTATTTATTTTCTTAAATTTTTATCAATTGTATCTAAAAATACATTCCGCTACATAACACGTCATGAAATCCCTTAGAAATGTTACAGAAGGTAATTTCAATTTTATGTTTGAATCAGCGCCTGACTGAACCTGCACAAAAATTCATCTCGGAAAGATGGTATTCATAAGGACATAAGGATGCGCCCATGAGTCAACTGAACCCCACCCTCATCACATTTATTTTTTATATTATTGCCATGGTCGGTATAGGACTGTATGCCTATAAAGCCACCTCCGACTTTTCAGATTACATTCTGGGCGGACGCAGTCTGGGCAGCGTGGTCACCGCCCTTTCCGCAGGGGCTTCCGATATGAGTGGCTGGCTGCTCATGGGTTTACCCGGTGCAATCTATCTTTCAGGCTTGTCGGAAGCCTGGATTGCAATTGGCCTGATTATTGGCGCATGGCTGAACTGGCTGCTGGTCGCCGGCCGCTTACGGGTGCATACCGAAGTACAGAACAATGCCTTAACCCTGCCGGACTATTTCACCAGTCGTTTTGGGGATCGCAAGCGTGTTTTACGGATGATCTCGGCTTTGGTGATTCTGGTGTTTTTCTCCATTTACTGCGCGTCAGGCATGGTAGCAGGTGCACGATTATTCGAAAGTATTTTTGGCATGTCTTACACGACGGCACTCTGGATCAGTGCTATCGCCACCATCAGCTATGTATGCATTGGCGGTTTTTTAGCGATTAGCTGGACCGATACCTTTCAGGCAGGACTGATGATTTTCGCGCTGCTGCTGACGCCGATCATGGCCTATATGGCCATCGGTGATCATAGCCAGCAGTTTGCCACAATGATTGAAACGGCTCGCCCGCATGCCACCAATATGCTTTCAGGATTAAGTACGGTCGCCATTTTATCATCACTGGCGTGGGGCTTAGGCTATTTTGGACAGCCGCATATTCTGGTGCGTTTTATGGCAGCAGATTCAGTCAAGACCATTCCGGCAGCACGTCGTATTGGCATGAGCTGGATGATTCTATGTCTAGGGGGTGCAGTCGGAGCCGGTTTTATTGGCATTGCCTACTTCCAGCATCATGCAGAACTTGCAGGCGTGGTTTCCCAGAATCCTGAAACCATCTTTATGGAACTGACCAAAATTCTGTTTAACCCCTGGATTGCAGGCGTAATTTTGGCCGCCATTTTAGCTGCGGTGATGAGTACCCTGAGCTGTCAGCTTCTGGTCTGCTCCAGCACCCTGACGGAAGATTTGTATAAAGCATTCTTACGCAAAAATGCTTCGCAAAAGGAACTGGTTTGGGTTGGACGCTTGATGGTACTGGCGATTGCCGTACTTGCCATTATTCTGGCAAGCAATCCAAACAGTAAGGTTCTAGGACTGGTTGCCTATGCCTGGGCCGGTTTCGGTGCTGCATTTGGTCCGCTGATTATCCTGTCCTTGTTCTGGAAACGCATGACCTTAAACGGCGCGATTATGGGGATTATTGTCGGTGCAATTACCGTGATTGTGTGGAAAAACACCATGGCCAGCACCGGTTTGTATGAAATTATTCCCGGTTTTATTCTGTCATTTGCAAGCATTGTCGTGGTCAGCTTATTAGAAAAAGCACCTTTGCAAGAAGTGATTCAGCGTTTTGAACAGGCAGACGAATTGTACAAGAAAGAAATGGCAGAATTGCAAAATGAACTGCCTACCCAGTCCGAGAATGCTAGATAAGTATTGCAGGTTAATTTCTTTCACCGGATAAACGTCAAGGGGCATTAAGCCCCTTTTTTTATTTTTTATCCTTTGGTTTTCAAATAAATTTTGGAACTTTCCTTAATCACTTCCATCACCGGATAGCTTCGTGTTTCCTTAATTCCGGGAAGCTGCCACAGCACCTGCCCTGAAATTTTCCGAAATTCTTCCATATTGGCACAGCGGATTTTCACCACAAAGTCGAATCCGCCACTGATCATGTGACATTCCACAATTTCAGGATATTGCATGATCGCATCAGAAAATTCTTCCAAAACATTGGGGGTGGTTTTGTCCAGTAAAATCTCGACAAAAACCACAAAACTGGCATTCAGCATGTCAGGATTCAGTTTGGCTTCATAGCCCAGAATAAACCCATCTTTGGCCAGTTTCTGCACCCTGGCCAAGGCCGCAGTCGGGGACAAATTCACCGCTTCGGCCAGTTTGATATTCGAAATCCGGCCATCATTTTGCAGAATATCTAAAATTTTGATATCTGTTCGGTCCAGGGTAAAAATCGGGCTGCGCATCAGCATTATTCTCTAAAATAAACCAAAATTATAGTGAGTTATTCGGCATTCTTTCTGTAATCATAAATTATATAAAGCATTTTACTCAACAAAAATTTGGCAGTCACAGGATGTTGGCATGAATATGATGGACACTGAAACCCGCTTTGACCAGGCAAAACCTCACTTTGGATATATTACCGAATTCAAAGAAAAAAATGATTATGAAGTTGAGTTAAATACTGCCTGGCGCCGTGCTGAACCTGACTGTGTTGAACATTTGCTCGAACATAGCCAGATTTCTGAACAGCTGAACCAGCGCATTTATGATCTGGCATTCGACCTTGCCCACACCCTGCGCGAACGCAAAAGCTCGAATGGTAAAGCCGGGATCGTACAGGGATTATTGCAGGAGTTTTCACTTTCCTCTCAGGAAGGCATTGCCCTGATGTGTCTGGCGGAAGCCTTGCTGCGAATTCCGGACAGTGCCACTCGTGACTTGCTGATTCGTGACAAAATCAATCAGGGTAACTGGAAAGAGCATGTGGGGCAAAGCAGCCTGATGTTTGTCAATGCGGCTGCCTGGGGCCTCATGCTGACCGGCAAACTGATGGAAACGCCTAAACAAAAAAGTTTATCTGGCATCCTGACCGGTCTTTTGGCACGTAGTGGCCGCGGGATTATCCGCAAGGCTGTGGATGTCGCCATGCGTATGATGGGCGAGCAGTTTGTTACCGGTGAAACCATTCAGGAAGCGCTAGAACATGCAGAACCTTTAGAAGATAAAGGTTTCCGCTATTCCTATGACATGCTCGGTGAAGCCGCGCTGACCGAACATGATGCTGAACGTTATTTTCAGGATTATAGCAATGCCATCCATGCCATTGGTCAGGCTTCCAAAGACAAAGATGTTTATGATGGCCCGGGCATTTCCATCAAGCTTTCCGCCTTGCATCCACGTTATCAGCGCGCGCAGATAGACCGTGTGCATGATGAGCTGTATCCAAAAGTGCTGCAATTGGCAGAACTGGCAAAACGCTACAATATTGGCCTGAATATTGATGCCGAAGAATCCGAACGTCTGGAAATTTCTTTAGAATTACTGGAGCGACTGTGTTTTGAGCCTGGCCTTGCCGAATGGAAAGGCATTGGCTTTGTAATTCAGGCCTATCAGAAACGCTGCTTCTACGTGGTGGACTATGTAGTGGACTTAGCCAAACGCAGTCAAAAACGCCTGATGATCCGCCTGGTCAAAGGTGCTTACTGGGACAGTGAAATCAAGAAAGCCCAAATTGAGGGCATGACGGACTATCCGGTATTTACCCGTAAAGTGCATACCGATCTTTCCTATATTGCCTGTGCGAAAAAACTGTTGGCTGCGCCAGAGCAGATTTACCCGCAGTTCGCGACGCATAATGCCCAGACCCTGGCAACCATTTACCATCTGGCCAATCCGGACCAATATTACAACGGTCAATATGAATTCCAGTGCCTGCATGGTATGGGTGAACCGCTGTATGAACAGGTGGTGGGCAATAAAACGGATAACAAACTGGGTGTACCGTGCCGTATCTATGCCCCTGTAGGCAATCATGAAACCTTACTGGCTTATCTGGTGCGACGCTTACTGGAAAATGGCGCCAATACCTCTTTCGTGAATCGCATTGCCGACAAAAGCCTAAAAATTGAAGATCTGATTGAAAATCCGCATGCAGAAATTTTGAAAAATGCAGCCAAAGAATCACAGGTGGGTCAGAAGCACCCTGCTATTCCCCTGGCCCCTGATTTATACGGCGATAAACGTCCAAACTCGGCGGGTCTGGATTTAGCCAATGATCATGACCTGACCGACCTTAACCAGACTGCACACAACCTGAGTCAGCATCAATGGCAGGCAAAAGCCTTGGGGAAAAACCTTGGTCTTGAAAATGACTCAACTGATACAAGCCCACAGTCACTTCTTATTGTGAATCCTGCCGATCATCTAGATATCGTGGGTCATGTACAGGAAGCAAGCGCTGATCAGGTCAATCAGGCCCTGGTTCAGGCCGTGAATGCACAAGCTGAATGGAGCAATACACCGAAAGACACGCGTGCTGCTTGCTTACAGCGTGCAGCGGATATCATGCAATCGCGTTTGCAGGAATTGATGATTTTACTCTGCCGTGAAAGTGGTAAAACCTATGCCAATGCCATTGCAGAGGTTCGCGAAGCAATCGACTTCCTGCGTTATTACGTCGCTCAAATGATCGATCTGGATGACGACGCCGTGATTCAGCCCCTGGGCACGGTGTTATGCATCAGTCCGTGGAATTTCCCTTTGGCGATTTTCACCGGGCAAATCTCAGCGGCACTGGTGGCCGGAAATACCGTGATTGCCAAGCCTGCCGAGCAAACCCCTCTGATTGCCGCTCAAGCGGTTCAAATTTTGTGGCAAGCCGGCATTCCTCAAGATGTACTGCAACTTCTTCCGGGTCAGGGTGAAACCGTCGGTGCACAGTTAAGTTCAGATACACGTATTCAAGGCATCATGTTTACCGGTTCTACCGAGGTTGCCAAAATTTTACAAAAGACCCTGGCTCAACGACTCAGTACGTCGGGCCAACCTATTCCACTCATTGCAGAAACAGGCGGTCAAAATGCCATGATTGTCGACTCGTCGGCATTGACCGAACAGGTGATTCTGGATGTGGTCAGCTCGGCTTATGACAGTGCCGGTCAGCGCTGTTCAGCCCTGCGTGTGCTTTGCGTGCAGGAAGACAATGCCGATAGTGTCATTCATATGCTGAAAGGCGCGATGCAGCAACTGCGCATAGGTAATCCGTTGCTGTTAAAAACCGATATCGGCCCGGTGATCGATCTTGAGGCACAAAGCAATATTCAGAAACATATTGATCAAATGCGGAGTAAAGGTCATGCCATACATCAGCTGATGTTGAATCCTGGACAGGATCAAGCTCTGACACAAGGGACTTTCATTCCGCCGACTTTAATTGAATTACCAAATCTGGATGATCTACAGCGTGAAGTATTTGGTCCGGTCTTGCATGTCATTCGCTATAAATACGGTCAATTAGAACAGCTACTTGAACAGATCAATGCCAAAGGTTATGGCCTGACCATGGGACTGCATACCCGTATTGATGAAACCATTCAGACCGTGATTGCACATGCAGAAGTCGGCAATTTATACATCAACCGCAATATTGTCGGTGCGGTGGTCGGTGTTCAGCCTTTTGGCGGTGAAGGATTATCCGGTACAGGTCCTAAAGCCGGCGGCCCAATTTACCTGTATCGTTTGATGCAGCACTGCTCTGCGAAAAAACTGGTTCAACCATTTGCGACTCAGACACAGGTTACACAGCCAGCGCATCAGCCTTTATATGACGTGTTTTACACCTGGGCAGAAAAAACCTTCCCGCAATATCAATTGCAACCGTGCCCTGTATTCTGTTCTGGCCATCATTATGAATTGCAAGGCCCGACCGGTGAAAGCAATCAATATGTGGTGTTGCCAAGAAAACGCGTGCTGTCTCTGGCAGAGCAGGAACAGGATCAGATTCAGCAACTGGCGGCAATTTTTGCGGTTGGCAGTCAACCAGTAGTGCTGGCTGAAAATACTTTTGTACTCAAATATCTTTCTAAAATGCCCAAAGAAATTGCACAGCGTTTTGCCGTAATCCGGAACATCGAAAGCGGTGATTTTGATGCGGTACTGCATCACGGCACCCAAGCTCAACTGCAACATTTGCAAACTCAAATTGCGGGCCGTTCCGGGGCAATTATCGGCATCACGCATTTAAAACCGCTGGATCACGATATTCCTTTAGAACGATTGGTGATTGAGCGCGCGATCAGCATCAATACCGCAGCTGCAGGAGGCAACGCCAGCCTGATGACCTTAAATTAAAAGTTCAAATTAAAAGCTCTACTTCAACTTAAATTTAAATAGCTTTAGCGCTGGACAACACATCCAGCTGTCGTTTCCTCTTTGCCAAGTCAACTTCTCCCTGGTCTGGTTGACTTGGTTTCTTTTTTGATTCCGAAACCGTTCCAACACTGCTGATTTTTGTCTTTTATCAACATCCGCCTTGATCATACGCAAGATCAAAAAACATATTTGAATTTAAGTTCAAACTGTATATTTCTGCTGCTTATTGGGGAATAAGTTTAGTCATCTGATGCAAACTTTGTTACCATCCCTGTTTTCAATGTGTTTGCGATTTTTACTGCATATGACTTCAGCTTATCAGTTACAACTTGATGCCAAGATTGCACGTATTTCTGCTCAATTTGCCGAGTTTAATCCTCCTTCTTTAGAAGTATTTCCGTCGCCTGAACAAAACTTCCGTATGCGCGCAGAATTCCGTATTTGGCATACTGACGACGATATGTTTTATGCGATGTTTGAACGCAGTGAAGACAACCAGAAACAAGTCATTCGCATTGACGAATTTCCGATTGCAGATAAAAGCATTAATCAGCTGATGCCAATTTTGCTGCAAGAACTGAAAAGCAATGCGGTATTGTCTAAACGCTTGTTTGAAGTTCACTTTTTGGCGACATTAAAAGGCGAAATGCTGGTTTCATTGGTTTATCGCTGTCCCCTGGATGCCGAATGGGAAAGCTTGGCAAAACAGCTGGCTGAAAAACTGAAAATCAAAATTATTGGCCGTAGCCGCGGTCAAAAAGTGGTCTTAAGTGATGAGTTTGTCGTAGAAGAACTGCAAGTATTGGGTCGTACCTATCAATACAAGCAAATCGAAAGCAGCTTTACCCAGCCCAATGCTCAAGTCTGTCAAAAGATGCTGGAATGGGCTTGTAACGCGGCCAAACAGTCAGATAAAGACTTACTGGAATTGTACTGCGGTAACGGTAATTTCACCCTGCCACTATCCACCATGTTCAATCGCGTACTGGCAACCGAACTGGCCAAATCATCGGTCTATGCGGCACAGTGGAATATTGAACACAACCAGATTGACAATATTCAGGTAGCCCGTTTGTCGGCTGAAGAATTTACCGAGGCCTATAATGGAGAACGTGAATTCCGCCGCTTGCAGGAAGCGGAAATCGACATCACCAGCTATGACTTCGATACGGTATTTGTTGATCCGCCACGTGCCGGCATTGACAATGAAACATTAAAACTGCTGCAGCGTTTTGAACGGATCATTTATATCTCATGTAATCCGGATACTTTAGAGGACAATTTAAAGACCTTATCGCATACGCATAAAGTGACCAAATTTGCGATGTTTGACCAGTTCCCCTACACCCATCACGTCGAGTCGGGTGTGTTGCTGGAAAAGATTTAAACAATTTATTTCATTTTTAGTTTTATATACAAATGAAGCTCAACTGAGCTTCATTTTTTATGATATTGAAAATTAAATGTTTACAAACCTTCATCTGGCAGTAACTGTCATAATCCCGTTAAATTATTGTGTCAGAATCGGAAAAATTTGTGTCTAATTGCTGCTTTTATCACTGTTATAGGCTTGTATTCCTCAAAAAACTGGATATATTTCGATCTATGTTAGGTTGCATATGAAGGCTCTATGAGTTTTTGGCAAAAGCTGTTTTCTGCTAATCAACAGCACAACGAACACAAGAATCAGATTTCCTGTGTCGAAAATGATTGCTCTTGTAAATCGAATGAACAATTGATCGAAGCTTTAACGAAAGCAACAGATGAAAAAGTCATCATTGGAATTAAGAAAGTCTTAATTTCAAGAGGTTATAGCCGTAAAGAGTTAAATGAATTACAGCATCTACCACTTCAACAATAGAGTCTAAACCCTCTAAATAAAGGCATTTAGTTCACTGAATGCCTTTTTATTTGCCCTTTTTTAATGGCTGGCGAATTTCATTATTCAGTAGAACAGTTCTGTTGATCGATATAGGCCACCATCGGCCCTAAATGAAACAATGAGTCTGAACGCTTTAACTGCGGAATATAGGCACTTGAGATTGAACCATCCAGATACAAGGCATTTTGCACCTTAAGCTGTTGTTGAAAAAATTGTGCAAATTGATAAAAACTGACTGCATTGCGACTGATCACAAAATATAAGCTTTGATCTTTAATCCCGACAGCGTTACGGATTTTTAACGAGTCTGAATCTTTTAGAAAATTGGGATTTATCTGCCCATCAATCACCAGCATCGGTCCCGATTGCGTCGCATATTCGGCATTAAAATTGAGCTTTTGATAATCTTCGGTCTTGGTAATCAGGCTGTGATGTCGATTCCATGCCAATACCCCATTGGGTTGCAGATGAAAATTGCCATATGCCTGCTTTACCGTGTTGAGTTTTTGCTCTTGCCGAGCTGCTTCAATATATAAGCCGACCGGAGAATAGTCCGCATGATACATCCCGGCATTCATGGCAAAGAGCAGCTTTTCACATCGCTTCAGCTGCTTTGCCACAGCCTGGAATTTAGCTAACGGTTGATGGGTCTGGTTATCATTTAAAAACAGGCGCAAGTTTTGTGGCTGATCTATTTTGACCACATCAACATCTACCCCTTCATTTTGCCAGCGCTGGATATGAAGGTCGGCATAAGTGAGGTTGCTAAAACTGAGTAAAGCGACAACTGCACATTTTATTAACAATACTTTCTTCATGTTGCTGTGGCTCATGAGGTATGCTGAGTCCTGACATTGTATACTGCGATGTAATGGATATATAAAAGTCTGTCAGCTTGGTGAAATAGTCGATTCTTTTATAAAGAAGCAGTAAACTACATCAACAAAACATATTTGTAACTTTATTGGCTAAACGTCAACATGCAACAGCAGAAAATACGATTTCCTTTAGGGGCACATCTTATCGTTAAACACTTTGGATATTCTCATCACGGCATTTATGCAGGTCGTGGCCGGGTTATTCACTATTCCGGTTTTGCTCATTTATTTAAGAAACGCCCCATTGAAATCACCTCACTGGAAAAATTCAGTTTTGGTAAAACCATTATTATCCAGCAATATAACAATCCTAAATTTCGCGGCCGTAAAGTGGTACGGCGTATGCGTTCTCGCATGAACGAAAACCAGTATCATCTGATTATTAACAATTGCGAACACTTGTGTACCTGGGCCATTACCGGTGTAGAAAGCAGTCCTCAAGTCATCCGCATGATGAACCGTTTAACCACCATCGGTTATGTCAGCTCACTCATGAGTTTTATGAACAGCATGTTGCTGACCCTCACCACCACCTGTTTTGCATTGGTGCTGTACATCAAGAAAAAGTTACGTGATAAGGCAAAAAAACGGATTCCGCATTATCTCTGGTTAAAAGAACAGAATCCCAAGCAGTGATTGCACCGGCTCGTTTCTCATTGCAGGATAAAATTTAAATTGCCCATAGACATCCAGATCTTTTAGCCAGTTTCAACTTCAAGGAGATGACTTCTCCATATACCCCATCTGCTCCATATGCATAGCAACGAACCACCAATCAATAACAGTTGATCCTTAGGTTTAGATCACCCCCATTTCAACAAATGGCGGAAACTTGTCATTGACCAGATTTAACTGCGCTCCATATTCCAGATAAGCTTTGCAGCCATCCAGCACAGTGGTGAAACCGCCTGTTTGCTCAATCACGAAAGCAATTAAGTCTGAGCCTTGCAAAGGAATATCATAATTGCGAATGCGAAGATAAGTTTCTTGTGCGGTTAATTTCTCAAAAATAAAGTCGACCGTACTCTTGGGCTCTCCCCAGATCATCTGGATCAGTTCATTGTTAATCAGCTGTTCGACATACACACTGCTGGTCACTTCATATTTTTCCCAATACCAGTCTACTGTAGTGTTTTCAATCAAGGGTCCTGTAGATGAAGTAAACCAGAACTTGCTGGTGATTTCGGGATCAACAAAGGCATTAAACACCTCTGCAACCGGTTTACGAATTAACATTTGGGTTTCTATGACAACGCTCATTTTTATTCCCCTCAGCCTGTTGTTTTAGTGATCGCCATGCTTACGTTCTTATTGAATATTATTTTTCGCAGAATAAACAGTCCTGGTTAATAAGATCACACAATAAAGTGGCTACCGTCAGAACTGGTCATTTTACGCTTACGAAAAAGCCCAACCGAAGTTGAGCTTTTAGCATATTTATTTCAATTCATTTTTAGCTGTATCACAGATAGCTTATTACTCACAGTTTCATCTCTTGCGGCCAGCAAATGCGCCTTATCTGGCGCAAGATCAAAAGGTGTAACTTATCCTTGCTTAGGCTTAAAGCTATCTTTTAAGTCCAGAATGCGGTTAAACACTGGTTTTGCTGCTGTGTGATCATATTGATCTGCTACGAAGTAACCTTCGCGTTCAAACTGGAAACGGTCTTCAGGCTTCGCTTCAGCCAGTGCAGGTTCAATCACCGCTTGAACTGTCTGTAATGAGTCAGGATTCAAGTTGGCAAGGAAGTCATCGCCCACTTCCGGATCAGATTCAGTGAATAAACGGTCGTAGATACGGACCTCAGCAGGCACACCCTTGGTTGCAGAAACCCAGTGAATTACGCCTTTCACCTTACGGCCTTCCGGGTTCTTGCCTAAAGTTTCCGGATCGATTGAACATTTCAGTTCAACCACTTCACCGTTTTCATCCTTAATCACTTCATCGCATTTGATCACGTAAGCATGACGTAAACGTACTTCACCATCTGGAATCAAACGCTTAAAGCCTTTCGGCGGTACTTCTTCAAAGTCTTTACGGTCAATGTAAATTTCAGAGCTTAACGGAATGATACGGTCACCCATGTCGACGTTTGGATGACGTGCATGTGTCAAATCCATATCTTCAGGCAAATTGGTTAAAGTCACTTTCAGCGGATTCAACACTGCCATGCCGCGTGCAGCAGTATTTTCCAAAGACTGACGGATGCAGTATTCCAGCATTGCCACATCGACAATACCGTCAGACTTCGACACACCCACACGTTTACAGAAATCACGCAGACCTTCAGGCGTGAAACCGCGGCGGCGCATCCCTACAACCGTTGGCATACGTGGATCGTCCCAACCTTGTACAAAGCCGCCTTCTACCAGTTTACGCAGCTTACGCTTCGAGGTAATGGTGTAATCGACATTTAAACGGCTCGATTCGTACTGGTGCGGTACGGCTGGAGATTTCACCTTCTCCACAATCCAGTCATAGAATGGACGGTGATCCTGGAATTCCAGGGTACATAAAGAGTGAGTCACACCCTCAATGGCATCGGATAATGGATGCGCATAGTCATACATCGGGTACATTTTCCATTTATCACCCGTCTGATGATGTTCAGAGTGCAATACCCGGTACATGATTGGATCACGCATATGCACGTTTGGAGAAGCCATATCAATCTTGGCACGCAGTACAGCCTGACCTTCACCCAGCTCGCCATTACGCATTTGTTCAAAACGCGCCAGGTTTTCTTCTACAGTCGCATTACGGTATGGAGAGTTTTTACCCGGTTCTACAAATGAACCACGGTTTAACTTGATTTCTTCAGGTGTCTGTAAATCTACATAGGCATCGCCCTGTTCAATCAGTTGTACTGCCCATGTATACAGTTGATCGAAATAGCTTGATGCATAGCGAGGTTCGCCATTCCAGTTAAAACCGAGCCATTTTACGTCGTTGGCAATACCATCCACATATTCTTGTTCTTCTGCGTCCGGGTTGGTATCGTCAAAACGCAAGTTACATAAACCGTCAAATTCTTGCGCAATACCGAAGTTCAAACAAATCGCTTTCACATGACCAATATGCAGATAACCATTCGGTTCCGGTGGGAAACGCGTGATCACTTGCTGGGTACGGCCTGCTGCCAAATCGTCAGTAATGACCTGGCGTACAAAATCTAAGCCAGGCTGTTGTTCTTGCTGCGCAGCATCGACAGGTTGAGTACTTGTTGTCGGGTTATTTGGCAGGGATGAAACAACATCATTCGGCTTCATAGTTGATAAATCACTTCTATAAGATAAAATAGGATAATTAAAACGCTTTTCTCCATTTTTAACAAAGAAAATAACGTTTTTGCTTGCCTTGTAGTTTACAGTTTGCTTATGCTTCTCTCAACCAAAAACCCATGGCTTTTTTGTCCATGATCAGGAGATTATAGAATGAGTTTTCCTCAAGTCGAATTAAACACCAATAAAGGACGTATTGTTCTTGAACTTAACTCAGAAAAAGCACCTAAAACTGTTGCTAACTTTTTGGAATATGTTCGTGATGGTTTTTATGATGGCGTAATTTTCCACCGTGTTATTGACGGTTTCATGATCCAGGGCGGTGGCATGGATGAAAATTTCAAAGAAAAAGCAACGCGTGATTCAATTGAAAACGAAGCAGACAACGGTCTAAGCAATGACGAAGGTACAATCGCTATGGCGCGTACCCAAGCGCCTCACTCTGCTTCTGCTCAGTTCTTCATTAACGTGAAAAACAACGCTTTCCTTAACCACACGGGTAAAACAGCTCAAGGCTGGGGTTATGCCGTATTTGGTAAAGTGGTCGAAGGTATGGATGTCGTGAATGAAATCAAAGGCGTTCGCACAGGTAACCGTGGCTACCACGCTGACGTTCCTCTAGAGAACGTTGTGATTGAATCTGCAAAAATCATTGCTGAATAAAAATCCCTCCTGAGTAGCATTGCTACGCAAGTCCCTTTTAAGAGGGAGGAACTTTCCTCCATAAAATAAAGGTTTATTCCTTTATTATAAAAGTTGGGAAGTCCCTCTTTATCAAAGATGGGTGAGGAGCATTGCTCCGTAAGGGAAATTACAAAAAGGAAAATAAGTGACCTATCTGTTTATCTCTGATTTACATTTGTCACCTGAACACCCTCGACTCGTTCGGGGGTTTTTGGACTTATTGGACAGTTATAAAGATAAAAATACCCGGCTCTATATTTTGGGTGACTGGTTTAATGCCTGGATTGGCGATGACTACACTGCGCCCTGGCTGGATGATATTGTCCATGCCCTGCAAAAGTTTCATCAGGCCGGCAATCAGGTATATTTTCAGGCTGGCAACCGTGATTTTGCACTCGGCAAAAGATTCTTAAAACAATTCCATGGCAGATCGCTGTCTGAACCCGCCATTTTAAAAATATCCGACACCACATACCGTTTAGAACATGGCGACCTGCTCTGTACCGATGATGTGTCTTACCAAAAATTCCGTAAAATCATTCGCAATCCATTGCTGTTAGGTTTTTTAAAACGTATGCCTTTAAGTTTTCGGCAAAAACTGGCCAATGGTTTCCGTAAAAAAAGTGCTGAAACCAAGCAAGTCAAATCTTATGACATTATGGATGTAAATCAGTTCGCGGTGAAAGTTACCTTAGAACATGTTGACGTATTAATTCATGGTCATACACATCGCCCTGCGATACATGATATTCAGGCTAAAAAAAGGATTGTGCTGGGGGACTGGCGCGAACATTCGGCACAGATTTTAGAGATCAATCCTGAACAAAAAGATGTAAAATTAGAATTAAAGACTTGGGCTTATTAAATATAAATTTCCATAATCAGCTTTTATCCCTCGACTATGTCATTCACAACCTGCCCAGAACTAAAAACTAATGTTTCTGCGATGAGAAAATTTAGCTGACCAAAAGGGCTTTGTTGCACAAACATAGCTTAGAAGGCTTCTTCAGCAATATAATTTCAGAATGAAGAAGCCTGCACCTAAAATCTATCGTACAACTAATTGGTCATCCTATAATCAA
>NZ_JBNCAT010000024.1:0-44054 GCF_049808495.1 Acinetobacter sp. G11 | reverse complement strand
AGTTGCAACTTTTCTAAAAAGCTCGAAAATCATTTTAAAGCCTTTGATTTGACTTTCTTTTACCTTAATAACGGATTTGTTTAACGCTAGCATACTTTTTGAAACACCACCTGCATCTTTATTTATTGCAGCTTGGTATTTAATCCCTACAGCATTTAAAAAATCTCCTGCTGTTTTCTTAATTTCAAATAACGTAATGTAAGCACCAATTTCATATAACGCTACTTGAGAAAAATTGTTACGTGGAACTCCATTAGGTGTTAGCCATTTTACAGGGCGTCGATTTAAATAAGCATCTTCGTCTTCAGAATTAGCCCTCTCATAATCTCCACTAATAACACCTATATACACCATTCTATCTGATTTGCATGGATAAACTACATAATCTCCAGTTTTTACCACATGCATAAATCTGTATATTGTGGCTACCTGAGTTCGGATAGAAGGCATTGAAGAATCAGGCTGTTTTGCTTGCAAAGCAAATTTAAAAGCTTCCCTATCAGCTTCAATCTGACTTAAATCACCTAGCTCTGACCACCATATTCCAATGTAATTTTTTTCAACTGGTTCAGTTCCAACATGTACACCCATGTGTACACCCCAAACGGTTGGAGTATCAGACATTTATTAACCTTAAATACTTGTAATTTATACTGATCAGAATATCTTAAATAAGGGTAAATTTGAATATGAGTATTATTATGGGTATCGTTTCTGAATTTAAAAAATTTGATGCTGATCTTAAAAATCCAAACTGGTCGGTATCTTCAATTAGTTCTAATAATGAGTTAATTGTTAGTTTATGGGGACATAAACCTTTATTGTCTAAACACCCAACTGAAAGAAAACAAATCTATCGTGACCGTATTGATAGATGGTCTGGTAACGGATGTAATGAATTTAAGAAAAATCTTGATCTTGCATTGGAAGAAAACTTAAAAATTAGACCAATTATAGCAATGCTTGAGAAAAGTTCTGATTTTCAAAATATTTTAGATGGTAAAGATGGCAGCCAATACCCTAAAAGATTTAATGCAAAAACAAATTGGATCGGTGAATTAACTGTTTGGGATGGTATCCAATTTGAGATTGTTTTTAGTCTTGAGCAATAATTTAAACTCAAAATAGGTTTTTATTCCGTTTACTATTGGCTTACATTGCATAACCCTAGAAACAACAAAGCCCTGACAATGTCAGGGCTTTGTGCTTGTAATCTGGCGGAAGCGGTGAGATTCGAACTCACGGAGGACTCACACCCTCGTCGGTTTTCAAGACCGGTGCATTAAACCGCTCTGCCACGCTTCCATGTGCGCCATCATACGGATGTTTTTAAAAACTGACAAGTAAAAATTACAACTAAACCATTCAAATGAATATTGTTTCACCAAATGAACTTAAAAAATTATAATTTAGCTGCCAATTCAGCACCTTCACGAATTGCACGCTTTGCGTCAAGCTCTGCCGCCAGTTTTGCACCGCCAATAATATGGTAATTTGCCAGGGTAAATTCATCTTCAGTTGGCATAATCTCCTTCACTGACTCCTGCCCTGCACACACCACCACGGTATCGACACGTAACAGCTGGTCATAACCATTGGTTTTAATCCATAAGCCTTCATCAGTAATGGATTGATATTGCACCCCACGTAACATTTTTACTGCATGCTTTTTCAATTGTGCACGATGTACCCAACCTGTGGTTTTGCCTAATCCAATCCCCAGCGGTGTCGTTTTGCGTTGCAAGAGATAAATTTCACGTACCGGATGATCCACTTCAGCAGCTTGCAGGCCACCTTCAGAAATATAATTCGGATTAGGGTCAATACCCCACTCCCGCTGCCAGTCCGCCAAGGGTTGCGGCTGTGGCTGATGTTCAGGCTTTAATAAAAACTCAGACACATCAAAACCAATACCACCGGCACCAATCACCGCCACCCGATTACCAACAGCAGCACCACGTAATACTTCTGCATAAGACAACACTTGCGGTGCCTGACTGCCTGCTATTTTTAATGCACGAGGAATCACTCCCGTTGCCACCACAACTTCATCAAAACCTTCACGCTCCAGCTGTTCACGGTTGACTCTGGTATTTAAGCGCAGTTCTACACCAGTTCTTTCAATTTGGACTTTAAAATAGCGGATGGTTTCATGGAATTCTTCTTTACCCGGAACCACTTTAGCCAGATTGAACTGCCCGCCTACTTCATGGCTTGCTTCAAATAATGTGACTTTATGACCACGACTGGCAGCCACTGTTGCAGCCGACATGCCTGCCACACCACCACCGACAACAGCGATTTTTTTCGGTGCTTTGGTTTTTACATACACCAGTTCTGTTTCATAAGCCGCGCGTGGATTGACCAGACAGGTTGCACGCTTATTTTTAAAGGTGTGGTCCAGGCAGGCCTGGTTACAGGCAATACAGGTATTGATTTCATCTACCCGATTGGTAGCAGTTTTGCTGACCCAGAAGGCATCTGCCAACAATGGTCGTGCCATCTGCACCATATCTGCTTTTCCAGCCGCCAAAATGGCCTCGGCCGTTTCAGGCATGTTAATCCGGTTGGAGGCAATCACAGGAATAGCCACATGCTTTTTCACTTCGGCTGTATAATCGGCAAACGCTGCACGTGGCACTGAAGTGACAATGGTCGGAATACGGGCTTCATGCCAGCCAATTCCGGTATTCAGCAAGGTAACTCCGGCTTTTTCCAAAGCCTGTGCCACCGTAATCACTTCCTGCATGGTATTGCCATCATGTACTAAATCGAGCATGGATAAACGGAAACAGATAATAAATTTTTCACCGACTTTTTCACGAATAGCTTTAACAATCTCTATGGCAAAACGCATGCGGTTTTCAATGTCGCCACCCCAGCGGTCGGTACGCTGATTGACATGACGGCTTAAAAACTGATTCAGCAAATAGCCTTCAGAACCCATAACTTCCACGCCATCATAGCCGGCTTTTTTGGCAATGCTAGCCGTGTGTGCATAATCTTCGATGGTCTCTAAAATCTGCTTTTCACTCATTTGACGCGGTTTAAATGGTGAAATTGGAGATTTAATCGGGCTGGCAGAAACCACAAAAGGCTGATAGCCATAACGGCCCGAATGCAAAATCTGCATCAAGATTTTTGCACCATGCTTATGTACGGCATGCGTCACCAAACGATGTGGCGCCACATCCGCCAAATTATTCATGGTACCGCCCGCCGGAAGCAACCAACCCTGACGGTTCGGTGAAATTCCCCCGGTAATAATCAGCCCTACGCCACCTTTTGCCCGTTCGCCAAAATATGCGGCCAATTTAGGATAATTATAAAAACGGTCTTCCAGACCGGTATGCATGGAACCCATCACGACACGGTTTTTAATGGTCGTAAAGCCCAAATGCAGCGGTTTTAATATATTTGCATAGCGAGTTGTCATGATGGATCCTTTATATATTGGCTTTGCAACTTGTTGATATTACTTTACCTATTTTTACTTTTTTGTTTATGACTTGTTTTAAACATTGTCTGACGAAACTGTCAATTTTCCATAAAAAAAGTGCAGTGATTAGACTGCACTAGAGATAGAACCCGTTATGATTTTTGATTTAATTCAGTTTTTTAATTTGTTTCTTGATTCCAGTATTTTAATTTTGAAGTATGACCAATTCCCACATTAAAGCTATTGGTCGGGTCCAGTTTTTGATAATGCTTTTTGAGCGCAGGCTTGGCCACATATAAATGCCCGACATTATGTTCTGCGGGATATTCAGCCCCACGTGCATCCAGTAAACTCCACATCTGATGTTCTATTGCCAAAGGATCTACGCCTTTTTTCACAATATAGTCCTGATGGAACACATGACATAAAAAATGACCGTAATACAGTTTATGAATAATCAGCTCATCCATTTCTTTCGGCAAAGTTTCTACCCATTCACGGTCATTACGGCGTAAGGCAATGTCCAGCGCAACAATATCTTCCACTTCTGAACGATGGGTGTCGCGATAACGAATGGCAGCTCCGGCTACGGCAAAACGGTGTAGAAAGGCTTTGCGTCCTTCTTCTTCGGTACACAGGAAATAATTTCCAGTGGTGTTAGCTGAAAAATAGTGCTGTAAAAACTGCTGCACCTGTTCTACATCCTGATTTTCGATGCGCAGCACCAGATGATGCTCATACAAATCTCGGAACTCATTCATGCGTTTCGGTAAATGCGACGGTAAAAATTTGCTCAACATTTGCAGGACTTTATCAGACAGCCCTTTCATGCCGATTTTTTCCAGGTAGCCATCGAGCTTATCTTTCATGGCAAAAGCCGCCGGCACTTTGGCGGTCCCGAATTTTTCAATGAACATGAAAGTGTCTTTGCCATATTCCGCGCCAATATCGTAAGCCACCCGGTGAATATATTCGCCTGCAATTGGCAAACGCGGCAAATCGGTAAGTAGAAAACGGCGGATTGCGGTTAAATCTTGCTGGGTATTGGTGCCGACATAAAACACCTGACTGGGAATTTTTTCAAATGTATCCAAACGTACCGCAAACACGCAGACTTTTCCTGCCGAACCGGATGCTTCATACAAGCGCGATGGATCGGCATTAAAACGCGCCGGCGTGTTCTCATCGACCTGAGTCACGTCATGGGCATAGCGATGATCCGAAGCACAGCAGTGCTGATCATTTTCAATATCCGTCAATTGATATTGCTGATTTTCCAGATTAGATAAAATTTCTTCTGGTGTTGAACCGAGCTGGATGCCCAGATGGTTGACCAGTTCCAGTTGCCCCGATTCATTTACTCGGGCATACAGGGCCAGTTCGGTATAGGCAGGTCCACGGCGAACCAGTGCACCACCGGAGTTATTGCAGACTCCACCCAAGACCGATGCACCGATACAGGAGGAACCAATCACGGAATGTGGCTCGCGATTAAACACTGCCAGTTCTTTTTCCAGTTTGTCTAGCGTTGCACCGGGCAAACAAACCACTTGTTTCGCATCATTAATCACTTGAATGCCAACCAAGCGTCGAGTGTTGATCAGAATCACCGGACGGTCATAATCATCGCCAAAAGGGGTTGAGCCACCGGTGAGCCCGGTATTGGCAGCCTGCATAATTACAATACAGTCTGCATCCACAGCAGCCTGCAAGACTTGCCACTGTTCCAGCAATGAACCCGGGACGACCACAGCCAGGACTTGACCGGAACCGTAACGGCGACCTTGCCGGTATAATCGTGTGTCATTGTCATCTGTGAATACATGTTGCTTGCCAACAATATTGATGAGCTTTTGAATGGTTTGTTGTGGATTTGCTAGAGAACTCATATTTGGCATTTTCCAAAAATAAATGTCTAAATGATTTATTTACGTCATTTTATGGATATAGATTTTTTACTGATAAAGTGATTTTCAGTCCGAACATCTCTGGTCTAGAAAATACACAGAAAAATTAAGTGAAAGTTCCCTCTCCTTCTAGGAGAGGGTTAGGGAGAGGTCTTGATGAAAAGAAGATTAAGTTCAAGATCCCCTCATCCTAACCTGCTCTTGCACTTCGCTTTAAAGGAATACTTAAAGCTTGTTCAGGGAGAAGAGACTTTCAATATAAAAAATTGATGGTTAAGCTTAAATACTGCTGACTAGCTTAAAATTGCTGAACATCTCAACCCGCCAACTCTTTCTCCAACTTCACCAAACAATTCGAAGTAATATCGGCGATGGTTTTGGCACCGGTCAGCGTCATTGCCACGCGCATTTCCTTATCAATCAGTTCAAGCAGATTGGAAACACCCTCACCACCGGCAGCGCCCAGTGCATAGACAAAAGCACGACCCAACATACAGGTATCGGCACCTAAGGCCAGCATCCGCACCACATCCAGACCATTACGGATACCCGAATCGGCCAGAATTTTGATGTCGCCTTTAACTGCATCGGCAATCGGTGGAAGCGCACGCGCGGAAGACAAGACTCCATCCAGCTGACGGCCACCGTGATTCGACACCACAATACCATCTGCACCGAAACGTACTGCATCCTTGGCATCTTCAGGATCTAAAATACCCTTGATCACCATTGGACCATCCCAGAACTCACGAATCCACTCCAGATCCTTCCATGAAATAGAGGGATCAAAATTAGAGCCTAACCAGCCAATATAATCCTCAAGACCCGTTGGTTTGCCCAAGTATTTGGAAATATTGCCCAGATCATGCGGACGGCCCATCAAGCCCACATTCCAGGCCCAATGCGGATGGAAACAGGATTGCATATAACGGCGCATTGCCGCATTTGGCCCGCTCATACCCGAGTGGGCATCTCGGTAACGCGCGCCCGGCACAGGCATATCTACTGTAAATACCAAGGTAGAACAGCCTGCCGCTTTGGCACGTTCCAGGGCATTTTTCATAAAGCCGCGGTCACGCAGTACATACAACTGGAACCACATTGGACGCTGAATTGCTGGCGCCACTTCTTCAATCGGACAGACTGACACGGTCGATAGCGTAAAAGGAATGCCTTTTTTATCTGCCGCCACTGCCGCCTGAACTTCCCCGCGACGTGCATACATCCCGGTTAAACCGACTGGCGACAATGCCACCGGCATCGACAGGGTTTCATCAAACAGTTTGGTTTCCAGACTTAACTGCGACATGTCATTCAGTACACGCTGTCTCAATGCAATTTTTGATAAATCTTCCACATTACGCTTCAGTGTATATTCCGCGTATGCACCACCATCAATATAGTGAAAAAGAAAAGGCGGCAACCGACGTTTCGCAGCTTCACGATAATCATTCGCAGAAGAAATAATCATGCTTATATCCTGTTTAATCTACTGGCACGCTGGCGACGAGCTTCTTCTTCATCAATCAAGCGTACCTGTTGTACTACAAACTCAATGTGTCCACAGACTGCACTGCGTGCAGCATCCGGATCACGGCGTTCAATCGCATCCATCACCTGAAAGTGCTGATCGTGCAATTGATCAAAACGGTGCGATTCGCTATAGACTTTCCGTCGGCCCAAAACCACGTTGTATTTCAACAGGTCAAACAGGCCGCGCATCATCTGTATTAGCACTAGATTATGTGAGGCTTCGGCAATGGCTAAATGGAACTCGGCATCCGCTTTAGAAGCCTGATCATCATCCCCAATAGATTGATAATGGGCAATCCGATCGTAGCAGCGACGAATATTTTCCAGGTCTGCTGCTGTTGCACGCTGAGCGGCATACCAGGCAGTACCACCCTCCAAAACGCTACGGGCTTCCTGTACATCAAACCGGTAAGCCGGGTCCTGATCGATCAGATTGCTTAAAGGTTCTACAATTTGATGATTGGTCCAGGCGCTCGGCAGCAGCTGCAAAAAGGTGCCAGACCCCGCCTTGCTCAGCAACATGCCCGTACTGGCCAGATGCTGAATGGCTTCACGCAGCGATGAACGCGACACCCCGAGCTGTTCACATAATTTACGTTCTGCAGGCAAACGGTCTCCAACCTGCATATTGCTCTGTTCAATCAACATACGGAGCTGCTGTACGGCTTGGTCGGAAACTTTCATCTGCATTTCTCTACTCTTGCATCAATTCCAGTTTATGGAATCATCCATGGGAACACATAGGCTTGTAAGGTAATGATAATACCAATCATCACGGTAAAGGAGATACTGTGTTTCACGGTAAAGCGGAACAAATCAGATTCTTTACCCACCAGACCTACCGCCGCACAGGCAATGGCAATCGATTGAGGTGAAATCATTTTCCCGGTCACCCCGCCACTGGTATTGGCCGCAACCAGCAATACTTCCGGCACGCCAATCTGTTGTGCCGTGGTCGCCTGAAGTGCCGAAAAAAGTGCATTGGCAGATGTGTCTGAACCGGTCAGGAATACCCCTATCCAGCCAAGGAATGGCGAGAAGAAGGTAAATGCCTGACCGGTATGTGCCAACGCCAAAGCCAGGGTAGCCGACATGCCTGAATAGTTCGCAATAAAGGCAAAAGCCAGCACCATACCAATGGAATAAATAGGAACTTTCAATTCATTGATGGTTTCGCCAAAAGTGATGACTGCTGCTTTAGGCTTCATTTTCAGGAAAATGATGGTGATGATGGCGGCAATGAAAATGGCTGTGCCTGTAGCAGAAATCCAGTCAAATTTATAAATCGCATCGTAGTCCTTAATTTCAGGGACCACCGGCGGCATCTTCTGGATCAGCTGATGCAAATACGGCACCTTGATCGAAATCACCAGATCATGCAGCGCGCCATCTTTGGCAAATAAATCCTTAAAGGGCTTGATACTCCAGATGGTGACCATTGCGGTTAAAATGGCAAATGGCGACCATGCCTTGGCAATTTGGGCAATGCTATATTTCTGCTGTTTTTGAGCTGCGAGCTGTTGAGCAGCGGATTCATCCACATTTGCGTCCTGGTCTGCAAAACGGAAAATGTGTTTTGGCTGCCAGAATTTAAGCAAAATTGTTAAAGAAACCAGTGAAGCAATTGCAGCGGTAATGTCTGGCAGTTCAGGACCTACAAAGTTAGAGGTGAGATATTGTGCAAGCGCGAACGATCCACCACCCACAATCACCGCTGGCCAGGTTTCTTTCACACCGCGCCAGCCATCCATAATCGCCATAATCCAGAATAGAACAATCGGCACCATAAACGGCAACTGACGTCCTACCATCTGGCTGATTTCCATGGTATCCACCCCGGAAACCTGCCCGGCCACAATAATGGGAATCCCCATTGCGCCGAAGGCAACCGGTGCAGTATTGACAATCAGGCATAAGCCCGCTGCATATAAGGGTTTAAAGCCTAATCCCACCAGCAATGCAGCGGTAATGGCAACCGGAGCACCAAAACCTGCTGCACCTTCAAGGAAAGTACCAAAGGCAAAACCCACAAAGAGCATCTGTAAGCGCTGATCTTCGGTAATCGACAGAATGGAGGAACGAATAATATCGAACTGCCCTGTTTTAACCGAAATTTTATATAGAAATACGGCCCCGATGATGATCCAGGCAATTGGCCACAAACCATAGAAAAAACCGTAAATCATCGATGCAAAAGCCATCACGGCCGGCATCTGATAGGAAAATAAGGAAACCAGCAGCGCCAGGATCACGGTAATTGTTCCCGCTACGCTACCTTTCATGCGGAATACCGCAAGTGCTAAAAAGAAGAAAATGATGGGAATCAGGGCAATCAAACTGGAGAGCCAGATATTGCCCATAGGATCGTAAATCTGTTGCCATTGTTGAAGCATTGTCCTCTCCTTGAAATGCTTTTCCAGAATACAAAATGGTCTGATCACCTACCAATGAATACTTAAATTGGTATGACCAATAATCATTTAATTTAAAAAATATATCTCTAAACTTTAAATATGCTACTTTTTAACCAATTAAAGATCAATATCCAATTTATTTATTTAAAATTGGTCATACCAATATAATGTATAAAATATTCAAAATCTGCACAGACCACACTGGTTAAAATTCACTCAGATATTTTTAATTATTTCATTTTTATTATTTTTTTGGAAAATTAAAAAATCCGGGACAACCATCTAATACTTTAGTCGATAATAGGGGTTATTTGAACGATGCTTGCTCAAAGCAAAGCACTATTTACAGTAAGCGTAGATCCTGATCATTAGTCTCCTGGATAATTAGAGACAGATAACAGGTGCGACAGAAAACCATGCTGACAGGAAATAAAATGCGCGGACATGTTGCAGGCGATCAAACTTTGAATGTGCTGCTCAAAATTGTTATGGGCCTTGCTTTTAAACCCTGTATAACGCCGGTTTATAAGCCACAGCTTTGCTCTGCTTCACGATTCAATCCAAATCTTTGCTTATAAACATATATTGAATCTATCAGTTTCAAATTTTCAACGAGATTTTCTTTTGTAAAACCATTAGAAATAAAATAGTGCTACAATTAAAGAAATGTGTATTTTCTTGGGCCACCAAATTTCTCGGTGCCTATTTCATATCGTTAGGATTAACAATGTCTGATAATGCAACTATCTTGCAGAATGTCCCAGTAGGCAAAAAAGTTGGTATTGCCTTCTCTGGTGGTCTAGATACTTCAGCTGCTCTATTGTGGATGAAACAAAAAGGCGCAGAACCTTATGCTTATACAGCAAACCTGGGTCAGCCTGATGAAGACGACTATGATGCGATTCCGAAAAAAGCGGAAGCGTATGGCGCAGTAAAAGCTCGCTTGGTTGATTGCCGCTTACAACTTGCATTAGAAGGTATTGCTGCTATTCAATGTGGCGCTTTCCATATCAGCACTGGTGGTGTTCCTTATTTCAATACTACGCCATTGGGTCGCGCAGTAACCGGTACCATGCTTGTTACCGCAATGAAAGAAGATGACGTCAATATCTGGGGTGACGGTTCAACTTATAAAGGTAACGACATTGAACGTTTCTACCGTTATGGCTTGTTGACCAATCCAGCGCTTAAAATTTACAAACCTTGGTTAGACCAGACTTTTATTGATGAGCTTGGTGGTCGTGCGGAAATGTCACAATTCCTGATCGACAACGGCTTTGACTATAAAATGTCAAAAGAAAAAGCCTACTCAACCGACTCAAACATGCTGGGTGCAACGCACGAAGCGAAAGATCTTGAATACCTGAATGCCGGTATCAAAATCGTTGACCCAATCATGGGCGTTGCGTTCTGGAAAGATGACGTTGAAATCGCTCCTGAAGAAGTTTCAATTACTTTCGAAGAAGGTTTCCCGGTTGCAATCAACGGTCAACGCATTGAAGATCCGGTTGAGTTCATTCTTGAAGCCAACCGTATCGGTGGTCGTCACGGTCTCGGTATGTCGGATCAGATCGAAAACCGTATCATCGAAGCGAAATCTCGCGGTATTTACGAAGCGCCGGGTATGGCACTGCTTCACATCGCTTATGAGCGTCTGGTGACGGGTATTCATAACGAAGACACCATTGAACAATACCGCATCAACGGTCTGCGTTTAGGTCGTTTGTTGTACCAAGGCCGCTGGTTCGATTCTCAAGCACTGATGCTGCGTGAAACTGCACAGCGTTGGGTTGCTAAAGCAGTAACGGGTACTGTGACTTTAGAACTGCGTCGCGGTAACGATTACACCATCATGAACACTGAATCTCCTAACCTCACTTATGAAGCTGAGCGTTTAACCATGGAGAAAGGTGATTCTATGTTTAGCCCTGCTGACCGTATTGGTCAATTGACCATGCGTAACCTTGACATCACGGATACGCGTGCAAAATTGGGTATCTATACAGGTGCAGGCTTACTTTCTGTAGGTACTGGTTCAGCTGTTCCTCAATTAAAAGACAAAAACAAATAAGTTTGTTTTAGGTCAAAAAAACCGCTCGAAAGAGCGGTTTTTTTATCTGACCCGTTTATGATTTGATTAATTCAGTGTCAGGAATATTTGAGCGAATAGATTGATAATAAATCTGGTTACGGCCTAAGTGCTTGGCACGATATAAAGCCTGATCAGCAATTTCCAACAACTCTTCTTTACTCAGCTCGGTCTCGCCATGATAAACAGTAATGCCCAAGCTGATGGTAATAAAATTGGAGATTAAAGATTTTTCGTGTGGAATTTCTAAACGCTCGATGGCCTTAAATATATTTGAGGCTACGGCATAAGCACCATGAGCATCCGTTTCAGGCAACAATACGACAAACTCTTCCCCGCCATAGCGCGCTACGAAATCCATATGCCGAATGGCATTTTTAATTGATTTGGCGATAGAGGAAATCACATCATCGCCTTTTTGGTGCCCATAAAAATCGTTATAGTTTTTAAAAAAATCAATATCAATAAACAGGATCGCCAAATCACTTTGTTCTTGACGGGTCTGCTCGTAAAATACGTCCATCATTTCATCGAAAGTACGACGATTCGAGATTTTGGTCAGGTCATCATGCTGACTTAAATGCAATAATTCCGAATTATGAATCCGATGCATTTTTTCACTAATTCGCGCACGCATAGTAAACAAATAAATCATTCGTTCTCGCGCAAAAATCATATGACTAATCACATAACCAAATACGCAACTGCCAAAAAGAATACGCCCCAACACCACGGCATCAAAATCAACATGAAGTAGAAAGAAAAGAATGACTGTTACTGAGGCTGCTAAAAACCCGGTCATCAGCATCTGAAATGGCTTTACTCCAGTAATAAGGGAACCCATGATATAAATCATGCACAGGATAGCCATACCTTGTTGTCGCAAGGCGACGGTTTCTACGGTCAAGGTTAACCAGGACATGGAGACCATGGCCCAAAACATAAGCACCATGGAAGCCGGAGCAAAATAGGGACGCAGTTTAGGAAAATGCGAAAAAGAAAATAAGACCAGCAAGCATAGAGCACCATTGGCCAAACCTAAGCTACAGTTCAGAAAATCATGCTTGAGATACTGTTTGTCAATTACCCAGTAATCGCTGGGTAAAATCACCAGAATAAAAATAAAATAAGATAAAACGCCACCCCACAGGTATTTTTGTACATGCTTACGGGCACGTTCCAAGTTTTTCGACCAAAATTCCTGTTCCATTTTTTTTGGAAAAACCTGTCCTACGCGTTGACTTTGCCGCGTAATCAGTTCTTCTATCTTTTCTTTATCATATTGTAATTTCGCTAGATTATACTTGGATTCCATTGCCCAGCATTTCTTATTTCTTCTAGTTACTAAAAATAACATATTTTTCTTATTTAGAATTATATATATATAACCATTTGTCTGTAATTCTCGTTACCATTTTCACACTTTATGGATTATCATCTGTTTTATTTCTTCGATTGAAATGGCCTTGAATACAATCACCCTTCTCCAGCCAGACGATTGGCATGCTCACTTACGTGACGGTTTATCTTTAAAACGCACAGTTCCAGATCTTGCCAAGCAGTTTGCTCGTGCCATCTGCATGCCTAATACTGTCCCTCCAATCAAAACAGTTGAGGAAGCACTGGCTTATCGTGAACGCATTATGGCGCATGTCCCTGAAGGTGTCGCATTTGATCCCCGGATGGTGCTTTATTTTACCGACCAGACCCAACCGAGCGAAGTCAAAAAAATTAAAGAATCCGAGCATGTGAATGCCATCAAGCTGTATCCAGCCGGTGCAACCACAAATTCAGACAATGGCGTCAGTGATATCCGTAAAGTCTATGCGGTGATTGAACAGCTTGAAGAACACCAGGTACCGTTGTTGCTTCATGGTGAAGTCACCCATAACCATGTGGATATTTTTGACCGTGAAAAACGCTTTTTAGATGAAGTGCTTTCACCGCTTCTAAAACAATTCCCTAAACTTAAATTGGTTTTAGAACACATCACCACAAGCGACGCGGCACATTTTGTACTTGAACAAGACCGCAATGTCGCTGCGACCATTACCCCACAGCATTTACTGTTCAACCGTAACGATATGCTGGTGGGTGGTATTAAACCGCATTTCTATTGTTTGCCAATTTTAAAGCGTCAAAGCCATCAGCAAACCCTGCTTGAAGTGGCGACCAGTTCTAATCCCAAGTTTTTCCTGGGAACAGACAGCGCGCCGCATTCAAAAAATGCCAAAGAAAATGCCTGTGGCTGTGCCGGTTGCTACAGTGCACCTACCGCAATTGAATTATATGCTCAGGCTTTTGATCAGGTTGGCCGACTGGACCGCCTGGAAGGTTTTGCCAGCCATTTCGGTGCTGATTTCTATGGCCTACCGCGCAACACCAATACCATTACTTTGGTCAAAGAAGAACAAGTTATTCCGGAAAGTTTAGACTATTTGGATGGCGAACAGATTATCCCATTGTATGCGGGTAAGACCATCCAATGGAGAAAAGTGTGACAGATGAAACCCCACCAGTAATTGGTCAGCGTTTCCGTGGATTTTTACCTGTTGTTGTCGATGTCGAGACAGCAGGTTTTAACTCACAGACCGATGCCTTGCTGGAAATTGCAGCAATCCCCATCATTTATAATGAAGAAGGTCAATTTGTACCTGGTGAAGCGTACCATGCACATATTAATCCTTTTGAAGGGGCGAACTTAGACCGTCGTTCCCTGGAATTTATTGGTATTGATCCATCCAACCCAATGCGTATTGCAATGGCGGAAGATGAAAAAAGTGCATTAAAACGCATTTTCAAGTCGGTCAATGAAGTTCGCCGTCAGCAAAACTGTACCCATGCAGTTTTGGTCGGCCATAATGCACATTTCGATTTGGGCTTTGTACAAGCGGCCATTGCCCGTACGGGGACTAAAAATCAAAATCCTTTTCACAGTTTTTCGGTGTTTGACACCGTGACTTTAAGTGCCGTGATGTTTGGTCAAACCGTACTGGCAAAATCCTGCATTCAGGCGGGAATCGAGTTCGATGGCAAGGAAGCACACTCTGCCTTGTATGACACCCAAAAGACTGCAGAACTGTTTTGCTATATTTTGAACAAACTCGCTCCCCATCTACTTGACACCTTGGTGGCGGATCAATAAGATACCGCCATCTTCTAAACGTCCCTATCGTCTAGAGGCCTAGGACATCGCCCTTTCACGGCGGTAACCGGGGTTCGAATCCCCGTAGGGACGCCATCTATTTTTCTCTTCTTTATTTTTACTACCGAAAACATTTTAAAATTAAAACCTTGATTCGTATATTCATATCCCGAGCCTCTTAAAAAGCCGTCATAACTTGCGGATAATCACCAAACATAATTGCTAAAATTACTCATCTGCTCATCCTGAATAATCGTTTCCAAAGCTTGATTTTTAAAGTTTAGCCTTAAGTGCTGCGACACCCTTTTTTTATGGCAATTTGCATGCTAAGTTTCCCCCATTGCAATTAATGAACCTGCTCGTATGTTGAAAAAATTTTTCCTTGTTTTAATCATTCTCCTGCCCTCTGCTTTATATTTATATATCGTCAGCAGAGATGAAGCTCCAGCCAAGGATTCATCCATTACCCCGGCAGAAGCTCCAGCGCAAGAACAGTCTGAGAAATATCAAACACCCGACTACTAATATGTGGTCTTTTTAATTTAAAACCGTCCTCAACCCAGCCTTCATCATCGAAAAGTTTGGCTGATTTAACATTCACCTAACCCATAATTAAAATAATGCTTTCAGCCTATTTTTTATCTTACACAACCCTCCCCAACCTTCACAGTATTCATCTGCCGAGGAGCCGAAGTCATCGCTAAAAAGAGCAATGGCTGCACTTTATCTCATTAAGCCATCCCTAGAGGGTGGATTGATGCAAGTTGTATCGTGCTGAAAATAAATGTGCTTTTAAAGCGATAGATCAAGTCCCGTTTAAAAAACTGCTCTTTTTATTTTAGATTTGTCATTTTTTATGCAATTAATTCAATATTTTAAAAATAACACAATTACAGGTTTGACAGCTTTATTAAAAATCCATAATATACGCATCACCTCCTCACGACCCTATCGTCTAGAGGCCTAGGACATCGCCCTTTCACGGCGGTAACCGGGGTTCGAATCCCCGTAGGGTCGCCATATATCGTGCTATACGATCATTCAAGCTTCAACACCTATCATTATTACATTGCAGATTCGTAGTTTTTCACTACAATAGTTCGCTTCATTTTTCTTTTTCTTTTTCTCTTATGCAGTCATCTCATACTCCGAATGATGCTATGCATCAGGGCAATTCTGCGCCTTTAAAACGCGCTATGAGTACTCGACACCTGGTCATGATTTCGCTAGGCGGCGCAATCGGCACGGGGTTATTTTTAGGTTCGGGTGAAGTCATTGCACAAACGGGGCCTGTAGGTGCCATCATCTCCTATGTATTAGGCGGTTTAATCGCTTATGCAGTCATGCTTTGTCTGGGCGAACTTGCGGTGCACATGCCCGAATCAGGTTCTTTTGGTACCTATGCACGCAGATATATTGGTCCAGGTACCGGTTATATGATTACCTGGTTGTACTGGCTGACCTGGACTGCCACCCTGGGAACCGAATTTACCGCCGCAGCCTTGCTGATGCAGGAATGGTTTCCGCAAATTTCAGTCTGGATCTGGACCATCGTTTTTGCAACCATTGTGTTTGGGCTCAATATGAGTTCAACCAAACTGTTTGCAGAATCTGAATTCTGGCTTTCCCTGGTCAAAGTCGTGACCGTGATTAGCTTTATTATTCTCGGCTTGTTGGCAATTTTTGGTGTGCTTTCGTTTCAGGGGAACACTTCTGCGCCTTTATTTAGCAACCTTACGGCTCAGGGCTGGTTCCCTCAAGGCTTATTTCCAATTTTCGCCACCATGCTGATTGTCAACTTCGCTTTCTCTGGCACCGAACTGATTGGTGTTGCCGCAGGTGAAACTCAGGATCCGGCTAAAAACGTACCCAAAGCGATTAATGCCGCAATCTGGCGACTGCTGATTTTCTTTGTCGGCACAATTGTGGTGATTAGCGCACTGTTGCCGCATCAGATGGCAGGCTTGGGTGCTGAAGGCGTCAGTAGCAGTCCGTTTGTAACGGTATTTACGTATATCGGTATTCCACACGCGGAAGATATCATCCGCTTTGTGATTATTACCGCGCTATTATCGGCAGCCAACTCGGGTTTATATGCCGCTTCCCGCATGATGTGGTCTTTATCTGACAAAAAACAGCTACCTGCCGTGTTCTCCAAAGTGAACCATCGTGGCATTCCTTTTGTGGCGATTATTGTCACCATGTTTGGTGCAATTCCGGGATTACTGTCAGAGCAGTTTGCACCGGAAACCATCTTCAAGAACCTGCTGGGTGTGGCTGCATTTACCATGGTGGTGGTCTGGATGAGCATTTGCTTAAGCCAGTTTAATTTCCGTCGCCAGTGGTATAAGGCCGGCCATAGCGTGGAAGAGCTGGGCTTTGCCGCACCGCTGTTCCCGATTGTACCGATTCTAGGTTTTGTGTTCTGTTTTATTACCTGTATCAGTATGGCAGCAGATCCGGAAATGCTGGCCGGCTTTATTGGCTGCCTGCTATTTATTGCGGGTTGTTATCTCAGTTATTATGTTTTCTATCGAAAGCAAAACTAACACAGAAAAGGAGTGGTCAAGTACCGCTCTTTTTTTTAAGCTCAATCAAGATAATCCCTTTGATAAAAGCTCTGACCATGTATGAAAATCATTTTTATTCACGGCATGAATCAACAAAATTATGATCAACCCTCATTAAAACAGCGTTGGCTATCTGCTTTTCAGACTGGTTTGCGTAATTCTCAGCAAAATATTGATCTTAATGCCCTGGAAATACGCTTCCCCTTTTATGGAGATTTGCTCAGCAAACATCATTTATATAACAACCTTGATCTGGAGACTTTTTTACCCAAGTCTATTCCGCATTTGCATCTTCCCTTTCATTTAAGGCATAACACTACCCTTGTCCCGGAACAGCATCCCTGTGCGAGTAGATTACCGAGTGTAAACGCCGAATGCGCCAAGTCATTCACACAGCGATTAGCCCTCATGAGCGCACTCACCAGAGATCATGCATTTAAGGAACTGGCACTATTTCTGAATCATTATCCCAAGCTGCATGAAACCTTTATCCATAAATTCCTGATTGAAACCTATTTATATTTATCTAACCCGGATTTCATGCATGAAGTCCATCACCGGATCATGTCTTATCTTCATCCCGAGCTAGATCATATTATGGTGGCGCATTCCCTCGGTTCGGTCATTACCTACAACCTGCTGCATCAATATCCGCATTTTAGAATACAGCGCTTTATTACCTTAGGCTCTCCCCTGGCTTTTAGAGTCATTCAGGAAAAACTCGTCACCCCGATTTCCAGACCACCGCAACTGCAGGGCGACTGGTTTAATTTTTATTCGCCTGATGATTTTTTGACTGCTTTCCCTTTATCCGAAGCGCCCTTCAATTTTCAGCCACCCATCATTAACCAGGCCATTACCACATCTTTTTATAATCCTCACAGCATTAGCGGTTACTTACAGCATCCAGCGGTGATCAACAGCATCATTGAGGGTTTAAGCGCAGAAAAATAGTGCTTTTCAAAATACATTTCACGCTTTTGCTTCATTTTTATTCAGTTGAATCCGTTTTTAAAAATTATCCTAGAAAAAGGTTTGACAGGGTGTCCTATCCACCCTATTATACGCCCACCTCTGAAACGTCCCTATCGTCTAGAGGCCTAGGACATCGCCCTTTCACGGCGGTAACCGGGGTTCGAATCCCCGTAGGGACGCCAATTCTTAGATGACCCTATCGTCTAGAGGCCTAGGACATCGCCCTTTCACGGCGGTAACCGGGGTTCGAATCCCCGTAGGGTCGCCATATTCGAGATAGCAATATCTCAGCAAAAAGCCTGATCATGATGAATCAGGCTTTTTTGTTTTTAAACGGATTGAATTCCTGCATCGCCTAATCTTTGCTACACAGCCAAAAAAATCATAAAAATAGAGCAGACCTGCCTTTCAGCATGCACGGAAAAAAGGATGATGGTCTGCTGCACAATTTAAATCTTCCTGGTCTAAAGCAGGCTCATCCCGTTAAGCACTACGGCGTGAATTAATCTGCCCTTTAATAATCGCGGTAATATTGTTTTTGGCATATTTAAGGAAAACTTTTATCGGAGACAGTTTTGGATTCGGACGCTTGCCTCGCGCAATATCTTTAAACTGTGCGGCATACCAGATGATTTCCATAATTGCCATTTTGTCGACCATGGGAACGCCGGTTTTAATTTTATGCACCGCATAACGTACATCCTGCCCCGCAATCAGGCGATCGGTTAAATCTGTTTCCACTGCCAATGGACGGGCAATGCCAATAAAATCGCAGGCACCACTGTCGAGTGCCGCATTCATCCCCTCTACGGTACGGAAGCCACCGGTCACCATTAAATGACACTTCACTTCTTTACGAATTTTCTCGGCAAAATCGAGGAAATAGGCTTCGCGGGCAATGGTACTGGCTTTGCGTTTTTCTGCCTTGGCTCCTGCCATGGCCGGAGCTTCATAGGTTCCGCCTGAAACTTCAATCAAGTCGATTCCTGCGGCATCTATGGCTTTAAACACCGCAACCACTTCTTCTTCGCTAATGCCGCCACGCTGGAAATCGGCCGAGTTCAGTTTTACGGAAATGATAAATTGATCCGAAGTTGCCGCACGGACAGCCTTATAAATTTCCAGCAGTAAGCGCATCCGGTTTTCTATCGAACCGCCCCATTGATCCTGGCGCTTGTTGGTCAATGGCGATAAAAACTGGCTGATCAGATAACCATGCGCGCCATGCAGCTGCACGCCTTCAAAGCCGGCTTTTTCGCAGATTTGTGCAGAAGTGGCAAAACGCTGGATAATGTCAAAAATTTCGTCTTCACGTAATTCACGCGGCGTACCAAAGGTGGTTGCCAACATCGGAGAAAAAGGCACCGCCGAAGGCGCAACAGTTTCCCTGTTTAAACCTTTGGGACACTGACGGCCAGGATGTGACAATTGCACCAGCTGCACCATGCCATATTTCTTGCCGAGCGCTGCCCATTGCTGTAGTTTGGGCAAATCACGTTCTGACTCAATCACTACCACGCCCGGTTCATTTTTGGCGCGAACATCCACCATGACATTGCCGGTAATCGCACAGCCCAAGCCACCTTTAGCCCAAGCTTCATACAGATTAAAATGCAACTGGCTTGGCTGACCTGCGTCATTTGCCAAGGCTTCACTCATCGCAGCTTTGATGATTCTGTTTTTAAAGGTGGTATGTCGAATACTTGTTGCTTCAGCAAGATGGCTCATCTCTTAATCCCGATGTATTTGTATTTATTTAGCCTTAATACCCTAAACTTATTTCGTTATCCGTCAATGACTCTTCTGACAATATGACTTGTCAGTAATTTTAAACATACTGGCTGGCTTCGATTAATTGACGGGTATATTCCGTTTGCGGATTTAAAAACAGCTGTTCAGTACCTTGAAATTCCATCACCTGTGCACGGCGCAACACCAGCACTTTCTGACACAGGGCTTTGACCACTTGCAGGTCATGGCTGATAAAAAGATAGCTGATCTGATGCTCTTGCTGCAAGCGTCTGAGCAATTTCACAATCGCGCGCTGCGTGGTACGGTCCAGCGCCGAAGTCGGCTCATCCAGTATCAGCAGTTTAGGACTCAATACCAAGGCACGTGCCAGGGCGACACGCTGACGTTGCCCACCAGACAGCTCATGCGGATAACGGCTTCGAAACGACACCGGCAATTCGACTTTTTCCAGGGCTTCATCAATCCGCTGCGATATTTCTGTCGCTGAGAATTTTTTTAGGCCCAAACCTTCACCAATAGTCTGTTCCACATTCAGGCGCGGATTCAGGCTGCTAAACGGGTCTTGAAACACGATCTGAAATTCAGCGCGTAAAGGCCGTAACTGCTTTTCATTGCACCGGTTTAAATCGGTGCCCAGCAGCACAATTTCACCGCCACTTTTAATCAAACGGCTAATGGCCAAAGCCAGCGAGCTTTTGCCTGAACCGCTTTCGCCGACAATGCCAATCGATTCACCTTGCATTAACTGCAAATCCAAGGGTTCTACCGCGACAAAGTAGTCTTTGACCCGGTTGAGTAATCCCTGCTTGATCGGGAACTTCACCGCAACCTGCTTTAGGGTCAATAAATTTTCAGCTTCTGGAATGTGCAGCGCCTCACCAAAATCATGATTAAGCAAATCACGGGTATAGGCCTGTTTCGGATGTTGAAAGATTTCCGCCACGCTACCCTGTTCTTCCACTACGCCTTTGTTCATCACAATGACCTGATCGGCATAGCGACGCACCAGATTAAGATCATGACTGATCAGGATCATCGCCATCTTGCGGCTTTGCTGCAAGGATTTAAGCAGTTTTAGAATCTGTGCCTGTAAGGTGACATCCAGCGCCGTGGTCGGCTCATCTGCTATCAGAATGTCCGGATCTAAGGCGAGTGCCATGGCGATCATCACGCGCTGCCGCTGCCCGCCGGAAAGCTCATGCGGATAACGGCGCAATTTATCTTCAGGGTTGGTAATACCAACATCTTGCAGCAATTCAATAATGCGTGCCCGGGTCTTCTGTTTGGACCAGCCTTGCAGCAACAAGGTTTCCCCAATTATTTTTTCCACCCTGTGCAAGGGATTTAAAGCCGTCATCGGTTCCTGAAAAATCATGGCTATTTTCTGGCCGCGAATTTGGCGCAGCTGTTCGGTTTTCAGTGCCAGTAGATTTTGCTGTCCCAATATGGCCTGACCTTGAATCTTTAAGGTACTGGGCAACAGCCCCAGCAAGGCCAGACTGCTAATCGACTTGCCCGAACCACTTTCACCGACTAGGGCAACAGTTTCACCGGCATGCAACTGAAAATTCAGGTCAGCTACCAGCACCTGCTCTGCTTGCCGGATATTTAAATGCTGGACAGTTAACAAGGCTTGCGGATTATTGGCGTCTTGGATCGAATGCATCGCGTGTCGCCTCCCCAATATAAATCAGTAAAGATAGGACAATGGCCAGGGTAAAGAAGCCGGACAGTGCCAGCCATGGTGAATTCAGGTTGGATTTGCCTTGTAATAACAATTCACCCAAAGAGGCTGCATCCGGAGGTAAACCGTAGCCTAAAAAGTCCAATGCGGTAAGAGCGGTGATGTTGGCGGTCAACATAAAAGGAAGCTGCGACAGGCTGGAACTCATGGCATTCGGCAAGATGTGGCGCAGCATAATGGTCCGGTCTGTAACTCCCAGGCTGCGTGCGGCACGCACATAGTCCAGATTGCGCGCCTTTAAAAATTCGGCACGCACCAGACCGACCAAAGTGGTCCAGCCGAATAACAGCATAATCAGAAACAGCCAATAGACGTTTGGGGTAAACATGCTGACCAGAATCATCACCATGAATAACATCGGCAAACCGCCCCACACTTCCAGAATACGCTGACCCAATAAATCGACCCATCCCCCGTAATAGCCCTGAATCGCGCCAACCGCGATGCCCAGCAATGCTGAAGCAAAGGTTAAGGCAAAGCCAAACAGCAGCGATACGCGCAAACCATAAAGGATACGGGCCAATACATCTCGTCCCTGGTCATCGGTTCCCAACCAGTTTTGTGCAGTCGGTGCAGAAGGTACGGGGACTGCCAGTTCCAGATTAGGCGTCTGGTAGGAATATTGAATCAGCGGCCAGATCGCCCAGCCCTTTTCATCAATCAATTGCTGCACCACCGGATCTTTATAATCGGCTTCGGTTTCAAATACCCCACCAAAAGTCGTTTCCGGATAAGACTTCAACACCGGCACATAAAGTGAATGATCGTATTTCACTAAAAGGGGTTTATCATTCGCGATCAGTTCAGAAGCCAGCGACAATGCAAAAATAATGGCAAAGATGATGAGACAAGCAAAGCCGAGTTTATTTTCCTGAAAGCGTTTCAAGCGCGCCTGCATTAATGGGGACATTATTCAGCACCTCGCGATTCAAAATTAATCCGCGGGTCAATCACCTGATATAGCACATCGCTAATCAGTCGCAGCACCAAACCGAGCAAAGTAAACAGAAACAATGTGCCAAAAATCACCGGATAATCGCGCTGTTGAATGGCCTCAAAACCGAGCAGGCCCAACCCGTCCAGATTGAAAATGATTTCAATAAACAGGTTACCAACAAAGAAAATGCCAATCAGCGCTTCCGGTAAACCGGCAATCACGATCAGCATGGCATTACGGAAGACATGACCATAGAGCACCCGTGATTCGGTGAGACCTTTGGATCGTGCCGCCAGCACATACTGTTTGTTTAATTCTTCCATAAAGGAATATTTGGTGAGATAGGTCAGTCCGGCAAAACCGCCAATCACCATAGCCAGCAAAGGCAAGGTCATATGCCAGAAATAGTCCTGGATTTTGCCCAGCCAGCTTAGGCTGTGGAAATTTTCCGACACCAAGCCTTGCAGCGGGAACCACTGAAAATAGGAACCCCCGGCAAAAAATACAATCAGTAAAACCGCAAATACAAAGGCAGGCACGGCATAACCGATCGCCAGTAACAGCGAGGTGGATTTATCGAACAGCATGCCATGCTGGCGGGCTTTTTTAATGCCCAAGGGAATCGACACCAGATAAATCAGCAAAGTGCTCCACAGGCCCAAAGATAAAGACACCGGCATTTTTTCCCACAGCAATTGCGTGACCGGCTTGTCTTTAAAAAAACTGGTCCCGAAATCGAAGCTGGCATAACTTTTCAGCATGTTCCAGAAACGGATGTGCGCAGGCTGATCAAAGCCATATTGAGCTTTAATCTTCTGCACCATTTCATCACTTAAGCCTTTCGCTCCCTGATAATTGCTTTTGGCACTGGCCGTTTCGCCACCCGTTGCACCCAGCCCCTGAAAAGCTTCTGCCTGTTGAATGGCTTGCTCAACCGGGCCACCCGGTGCAATCTGGATCACCACAAAGTTAATCAATAAAATGAAAAACAGCGTTGGAATAATCAGCAGCAGTCTTTTTAATATATATATGCCCATCGAAACAGCGTTCCTTGTGCCTGCGTTATGACTTCTTGTTTATTTTTGACGTAAATACTGAGTGACTTTTTTCGCTTGTCCGGCATCACTCCACCAGTAGTCAATGCCCGATGATAGCTTCGGTTTTACCTTGGGCTGATGATACATGTTCCAGTAGGCAAACCAGTTTTCTCCCTTACCATAGGTCGGAATCTGATAATAACCGGCACGCAGCAAACGATCCAGCACCCGGGTTCTGAGTACCAGCTGCTCACGACTCGGTGCATGAATAAGCTGCTGGACCATCGCATCAATCACAGGATTTTTAATGCCTGCATAGTTGTAGTTCCCCGGCTGATCTGCCGATGCACTGCCCCAGAACTGTGCCTGCTCATTGCCCGGATTGAGCGACTGCGGCATCACGTTGGTGGTCATGTCAAAATCCTTGGTGCGCATGCGCTCGATATACTGCGGTACATCGACATGACGGATCGCCACTTCGACGCCCAGACGTTTCATGTTGCGAATAAACGGCATCAAGGTACGCTGCAAACCATCCTGATGGATTAGAAATTCGATCCGGATCGGCTTGCCCTGGGTATCCAGCAAACGGCCATTTTTAAAGGTATAGCCGGCTTTGATGAGTAGCTGACGCGCCGTCAGCAGATTATTGCGGTTAAATCCGCTGGCATCCGACACCGGATATTTCCAATCTTTCAAAACACCCTGCCGCTGAATCGGACTCAGTCGGGCTAGATAGGGTTTTAAAATTGCCAGCTCTGCAGGGCTGGGCGTGCCTTTAGCCTCCAGTTCACTGTTGGCAAAATAGCTCTGTAAGCGTCGATACTGTCCGTAAAACAGCGCCTTGTTTTGCCATTCAAAATCGTAAGCGTAGGTGATGGCTTGTCGAAACTTGATGTCTTGAAAAGGTGTGCGGCGGCTATTAAACACAAAACTTTGTGTCGGAATCGGGTTCTGATGCTTGAATCTATATTTCACCACCATGCCTGCCTGGACGGCGGGAAAACGATATTCCGTGACCCATTTACGTGCGGTAAATTCTTCATGCAGGGTATATTGCCCCGACTTAAAACCTTCAAAGGCAATGTCCAGATTGCGGTAATAAACATATTTCAGGCGATCAAAATTATATCGGCCTTTATTGACCGGCAGGTCTTTGCCCCAGTAGTTTGGATTGCGTTTGTAGCTGATGCTGCGACCGGCATCAATCCGGTCAATCAGATAAGGCCCTGACCCCAAAATCGGCTGCATGGTGACCCGGGTGAAATCCTTCTTTTGCCAGTCTTTTTTGGAATAGATTGGCATCTGCGCCAGAATCAGTGGCATCTCTGCATTATTGGCAGAATTAAAGCTCATCTTGACCGTATATTTGGACAATGCTTCAGTTTTATCCAGATCGGCCAGATACATTTGCAGTCCAGGATTGGCCTTGGTTTGATAAGTATCAAAAGTAAATTTGACGTCTTCGGCAGTCACTGCACTGCCATCGCTAAAACGTGCTTTGGGATTGAGGTGGAAAATGACATATTGGGTCTGCTTGGGATCATAAGTCACTTTCTCGGCCAGCAAGGGATACATCACCCCCGGCTCATCCAGCGAATTCGACATCAGCGAATCAAACAGATACTCCACCCCATCGGTTGAGCTGCCTTTGCCATTCATACTGTTTAAATTGTCAAACGTGCCATTGCTGGCAGTACTTAAATAGCCGCCTTTAGGCGCTTGGGCATTGGCATAGGGCATGACCAACAAGCCAGCATATTTCGGCTGGCTATGTACCGCAATATAGGGCGTGGTCTGCACCGCAGCCCATAGCCCCTGGGTCAAAAGACTGAGCCCCCATGCAAAACCCCAATATTTCGCCCTGGCAAATGACATCTAAATGACTCCCTGTCTTTGCATTTATTATAAGTTTGGAACTTTAATCACATCACCAATTCGCAATTGTTTATTGGGTTGCATCTCATTCATTTCCGCAAGTTTTGCACTTTCCAGACCATAACGGTTGGCGAGGCCAATCAGGGTATCACCACGTTTGACTTTATATTCAACCACAGTTTTAGGAATAGCAATCTGCTGGCCGACACGTAAACCGGAACGAGGGCTAAGACCATTCATCGCTGCCAATTCAGCAACCGATACCCCTGTCCGACTGGCAATGGCGTTCAATGACTCGCCCGATTTCACGGTATACCCATCGGTGTTGTTAGATGACTTCACTGCTTTTGACATAGGCTCATCCACTTTAGCGTCCAGCTTTGGCAGATCCCCGTCAATTTTTAAACGCTGTCCAATACGGACCGTTGAATTGCGGGTCAAGCCATTCAATGCTGCCAAATAATCCCGCTGTAAATGATATTTTTTTGCAATATTGCTTAAGGTCTCGCCCGGTTTAACCACATGGCTATCACTCTTTTCAAAGCTGACTTTTTCAATTTTCGCTTCGACTTTGTTTGATGCTGCGACCGGTTCTTCACCCGTCAGTTTCAAACGCTGTCCCACACGTAAGCCAGCATTGCGGTTAATGCCGTTAATATTGGCAATATAATCCATGCCTAAATTGTATTTGGCAGAAATGGCAGACAAGCTATCCCCGGATTGCACGGTATAACTCTCCGGAACAGTTGAACTTGCAGGAATCTTCAGGGTTTGGCCTATCCGGACGCCACTGTTGCTGGATAATTTATTCAGCTGTGCCAGTTCGGTTAAGGAAATTTTCGATTTGGCTGCAATGCTCGACAGGGTATCGCCACGTTGCACCTGATAACTTTCCGTTTTATAGGCTGGCTCAATATCTACCGGATCTATTTTAACCGGACTCGCTTTTTCTTCTGGCTTGCTGTCTACTTCATGCAGTGGCACATTAATTTTTTGCCCCACCCTTAAACTACTGCCCGCAGTCAGACCGGTGGTTAAATCGGCCAGCTCCTGATTGGACAAGGCATAACGGTCAGCAATCAGTTTAAGATATTCGCCACGTTTCACCACATAAGATTTGGTTTTCACTTTAGCAGCAGATTTTGAATTATTGCTTTTGCTTTCAACAAGATCGGAATTATTTTGTGCCGTGTCTTTTAACGATAATTTTTGCCCCACACGCAAACCGCTGCTGACCGATAAGTTGTTGAAATCTGCCAGCTGTTTCACCGACAAGCCAAACTGGCTGGCCACTCCGGTCAGGCTGTCATTGGCCTGCACTACATAAGTTTCAGGCTGTGCTTTAGACTTGGCCGATGAAGAAGCTTCAGTATTTTTCTCGCTTTGTGGTTTGGCATCATATAAATAGATACTGGTTCCCACGTACAGCGGAGAGCTTGGATCTATCTGGTTCCATTTCGCGACATCGCGCCAGTTCAGGCCATTTTTCATGGCAATGACGGCTAAAGTATCGCCCTGTTGAACGGTATAGGTACTGCGTTTTCCTTTTGGCGCAACCACTACGATTTCAGTATCTGTCTTAACGTAATTTTTGCCCTGGTTACGTTTGGCTTCATCTGAATCAGGCTTGGTACTTTCCGCCACACCTTTTGGATAAGCAAAACCTTTGGTTAACTCCTTACCTTGCTGTTCAGCTACCGACAGGCTGGTTTGAATAGCCGTTAACTTGATTTTGCCGTCAAACGGATCGACAATTTCGGTGCCTTGCGGTGCAATCGCTTTAATTTCTGCTACGACTTTTTCTTGTTCAGCTTTACTGGCTACCGGTTGCAGTACCTGTTCTAGCGTTTTATTTTCACCTTCTGCTTTCACTGCTGCCATAATCTGCTCACGCTCAGCGGCAGACAATGGAGGTTCTACCGTCACAGGCTTGACATTTGCCACCTGACTCACCGCAACAGGAATACGTGGTGCACTTGGAATATCGCTATTTGCAGCAAAAGATGCCAAGGCATCAGAGCCTTGAGGCGTAGCCACACGTTTGGTACCTGAAGGCTTGGTGACTGTCACAGGATTTGCCGCAGTCACTGGCTGAGAACTTTTAGAAGTACTTGTAGAAGTACTGGCGGTTAATACTGGTGGCGCTGTTTTTGCCGGATTAATCACTTGCGTATTGAGCTCAGGCGGATTGCTTCTTTCCGGAATAAAAGGTTTTGCCGTACTTGCCCATAACGCCCCAGAACTTGGCGATAACTTTTTAAGCCGGGCATCAATAGCAGGACTTAAATCCGCAGGAATAATGATCTTCATCGGGCTTTGCTCATCAACCCAGTCTCCACGATGCCCTGGATTTAGCTGGTATAGCTCGGCGCGGCTTAAACCGGTAATGGAGGCAACTTCATTTAAGTTTACCGGCCCTACCGGAACTTCTCTAAAGTGTGGTCGGTTGGCAATCGGAGGTAAAGACACCCCATAGGCCCCAGGATTTTTAATGATTTGTGCCACTGCCAGGAAGCGTGGCACATAGTTCATGGTTTCCTGAGGCAGTTTCAGTGACCAGTAATCTGTAGGCAAACCGGCTGCCTTATTGCGGTTAATCGCCTGCTGGATCCGCCCCGGACCCGCATTGTAAGCTGCCAAGGCCAG
Source organism: Acinetobacter sp. G11 (assembly GCF_049808495.1). Classification (NCBI taxonomy): domain Bacteria; kingdom Pseudomonadati; phylum Pseudomonadota; class Gammaproteobacteria; order Moraxellales; family Moraxellaceae; genus Acinetobacter; species Acinetobacter sp. G11. Next base: position 15,988 of record NZ_JBNCAT010000024.1, on the reverse strand, counting down.
TTCCCATGAACCAAACTGGTTATATAAGCCACCCAGGAACTCATAGGCTGCACGGGTCGATTCCACCACATCACGACGGCCATCATACAGACTGGTCTGTCTTAAACCATAAATCCGTCCGGTACTTGGAATAAACTGCCACATCCCGGCTGCTGCCGCACTACTGGTCGCAGCAGGGTCATAGGAACTTTCAATAATCGGTAATAGAGCCAGTTCCGTCGGCAAACCGCGGCGTTCCGCCTCTTTCACGGTATGATACAGATAGCGTGAAGCACGGGCACTTAAACGGTCCAGATAAGGCTGTCGGGAAATGAACCAGCCGCGCTGTGCTTCAATACGGGCATCCCAATGGCTATGATCCATCTTGAAACCGACGGTCATACGCTTCCAGACATCACCATGTTTTAAAATCAGCAGGCGATCGCCTTCTACTGCGCTCATATCTGTAGCAGACAATAAATCTTCCAATGAATCCAAGCTGTCGGCATCCAGATATCCGGATGAACCCACCATTTTCGATTTTGAGCCATGTGTCGCACTCTGGCTTGAAGAACAGCCTGACAGTCCTAATGCAGCTAAAGCTGAACCCAGTACTGTTATTTTTAAAAAATTGGGTAAGGTTGGCTGCCACAAAATCGCGGTTGGTTTATACATAAAAAAATCCAAACAACTCGTATAAAATTTATTTTTTAGATCTGCCATTGTAGTGAAGCATGGGGTAGACACAAGGGATTAATTTAGCGCGATTTCACTATAAATGTTACAAGAATTTAAAAAATAACCGTGTAATACACTTTTAAAGTGAAATTGCGTTATACAATATGCCAGTCACCTGGTTTATTTTGACTCTCATTTATAGCGTTCGGATTTGGTTTATATGACTCAAACAATCACTCTTTATGTCGATGGCGCGTGTCGCGGCAATCCCGGTTTAGGCGGTTGGGGTGCATATATCATTACCGAATCGGAAAAGCATAAACTGTGTGGTGGAGAAGCGGAAACCACCAATAACCGCATGGAACTCACCGCGGCAATTGAAGGTATTCAGTTTTGTCCGCGCGATGCCAAACTGATCATCTGGACCGATTCCAAGTATGTTAAGCAAGGCATCACTGAATGGATTCATGGCTGGAAAAAGAAAAACTGGAAAGATGTCAAAAATCCGGACCTGTGGAAATTACTGGATGCGACCTGTCAGGGGCGTGATATTGAATGGAACTGGATTAAGGGCCATACCGGTCATCCAGGCAATGAGATGGCGGATCAACTGGCCAACCAGGGTGCCGATCAAACCTTAAAAGCCATGAAAAATCTCTTGTCATCTGCCGAAACTGTTTTAGAACAAGCCGACATGCTGGATAAAAAAAAAGCTGAGCAGGACTGGCTATTAGATGATCCCTTTGGTTTTGACCTGATGGAAGCCGAGCTGCAAGATGACAGCGAAGCTTTAGAAAACGATGTTTTAGAAAATGCGGAACAGGAAAACCCTCAGGCAGACACCATGCAACCACAAGTGCAAGTTCCGGAACCTGTTTTAGAAAGCGCAACATCTGCTTCCGAAAAACCGTTACACCCACATATCGTGATTACCCCACGCAGCAAAGAAGTTCACGGTCCCCGCCAGCTGATTCTGGATACCGAAACCACCGGTTTCTATTTTCAGGACACTGACCGGATTATTGAGGTCGGGGCAATTGAAATGGTCAACCGCAAACTGACCGGCAGCTCGATTCATATTTATATCAATCCGCAAAAACCGGTCGGTGAATCTGAAAACATTCACGGTATTTCAGATGAGTTCCTGAAAGACAAACCGCTTTATGCAGAGATTGCCGATGTGCTGTTTGACTATTTAAAAGGCACAGAAATTATTGCGCATAACGCGACCTTCGATATGAACTTCCTGGATATGGAGTTTAAACGCGCAGGCTTTGTGGCCTTATCGGAAGTCTGTGAAGTAACCGATACCTTGGCCATGGCCAAGAGCAAGCATCCGGGACAAAAAAATTCGCTCGATGCTTTGGTGCGCCGTTATGAAATTCCGCAGCGTGACCGTACTTTCCACGGTGCCTTACTCGATGCCGAAATTCTGGCAGATGTCTACCTGGCCATGACTGGCGGTCAGGTGTCTTTCGATATGGATACCCTGACCGAGGCTGATCAACAACAGGGGCAAACTGCCCGCTCCGCTGTGCAAATTGACCTGCCTGTCATTCTACCTTCAGCCGAAGAACTGGAAGCACATGAGAATTGGGTCAAACAATTTGAAGAAAAACATGGAACAGCTTGTCTTTTTGCAAAATAAAATCTACATTTCTAGTGGTTTTTTGTATTTAATCGTTTAGCACTTACGTTATAGTTAAACGCAAAGAAGTTTGGCCTTGAACGGGCTAATCACAAACAGATAAAACACTAGGAAAGGTGCAGATACATGTCTTACCAAACCTCTATTCATTTTGACCCGACTGCATTGCTGATAATAAAAAATGAGGTTGATAATTCAATTAAATTAGTTGAATCAGCGGTTAGTTCCTTGGCAGAAGACCAGACTTTACCTTTCGGTATTGATGATGCACTTAATCAATTTGAGCAGTGTGCTCAGGTTCTTGCTCTTATTGACATGCAAAGCCTGGCTAAAATTGCCCAATATTCCGCAGAGTTAATGCGCAAGATTATGGGGAATCCTGCGCAGATTAATACTCAGGAAGTGGTGGCCTTAAGTGAAGGCACCACCATGTTGAAACGTTACATCGAATTTATTTGCTTACGTGAAGTTAAAATTCCACAATTCCTGCTCGATACCCTGAATCGTCTGGAAATTGTGCTGGGTAAACCGATTACGCATGAAGGTCAGCATATCGAGTCATTACTGGACTGTATTACTCCCGATTTTAAACTTCCTCAAGCACCCAGCCTGGAAAAGTCGCAATATGTACATCGCCTGTACAAACTGTCTTTAAACAAGCTGATTAAACAGGAAGAGACTGAATTAGATCTGCAGGCCATCAAACTGGTCGGGGCCTATCTGGCAGGTCTGGCAGAAAACACGCCAAGCAAGCAATACTGGAATCTGGTGCATGTGGCATTTAATCAGGTAGATCACTTATTGATCAATGATGCGCGTTTACGTACCCTGATCAGTATTGAACGCAATATGGCACAATATTTCAGTGCTCCAGAGCGCTTTAAGCCAAGCCTGCCGGATTTAGCCAACATCTTGAGCTTGTGCATTAGCCAGGAAGATGAGACGGCCCAGCATATCCGTAGCCAGCTAAATGTGGGTGAAGATCATTTGACCGATACCCAATTGCAGGTATTCAGCCGCCATCTCTATGGACCTGATTTTGATACCATGCATACCATTAGTGAACTTGTGACCACAGAAATGGCACAAATTCGTAATGACATCGAATTCAACTATCAAAACATGACAGCTGAGAAAACGAAGGAATTACAGGACAAATTAATCAGTCTTGCCAACATTTTCAAAGTATTGAATCTGAGTGAAGCTTTCAACGATTTATCTCGCCAAGCCAACTTGCTGGACAAGGCTGAAGTGCTGAAAGATGAAAATTTTGCTCAGCAATTGATGAGTTGCATTTTATCGGCAATGAATTCGATTGGGGTTCTGGAACGTCATCACACTTCAAGCCGTTTACAGCTTCGTGTCCATAACATGAACATCTCTTTGGACCGTTTAGATGAAGCGCATGAGGCTTTACTCAATGAAACCAAAGCCGTGATTGAGCTTTCCAGCCAAATCCTGATGCAGTACATGCAAGATCAAAATCTGGCTGCGCTTGAGAATATTCCAACCCAATTGCGTGAAATTGGTGGTGCCCTGCTGTTCTTAAATGCCCCATCCGGTCAGACTTCATTGAACACTGCTGCAACGTTTATCCAACAGCAAATTGAAAATTCTGCAACGATTACTGCTGAACAAATCAACCACATCCTCGACACCTTAGCCAGTGCCGACATGCTGATTGACAATTTAAAATCAAAACAGCCTGTCCTGCAGTCGATGTTTGATGTAGCATTGCAAAGTAGCGAAAAACTGAAAACTGTTGCCTAATGTCCGAATTGTCACTTGCTTATATCTTCCATCAGCATCAACTTTTAGTCGATGAAAACTTTCAGCTCCCCCGAGTAGAACGTTTAGCAAGTGACCTTCAGTTCAACACGGGTGATCAAGTGATTGCCCGTGACCTTCTCGAAAACGAGCCTATTCCTGCCGGCCTGCAACTGGTGCCCATCCGTCAATTATTAACGCTCTGGGATACCCAACAATTCGAAGCCGCCAGTCGTGCCATCCAGCTGTTAGAATGGCGCCGCAACCACAAGTTCTGTAGTCATTGTGGACATCCAACTGAAGCCCATGCGACTGAATATGCCATGGTTTGTCCAGCATGTGGTTATCATCAGTATCCACGGGTACAGCCCTGTGTCATTACCGTGATTACCCGTGGTCAAGATGAAATTCTGCTGGCTAAAAATGCCAAAAACAAAACGAATATGTACGGTCTGATTGCCGGTTTTGTTGAGGTAGGAGAAACCCTGGAAGAAGCAGTACGCCGTGAAACTTTTGAAGAAGTGGGCTTAAAACTCAAAAATATCCAGTATCTTGCCAGCCAGCCCTGGCCTTTTCCAAGTAACCTGATGCTCGCCTTCCGTGCTGAATATGCTTCTGGCGACATTCAGTTACAAGAAGAAGAGATTAGCGATGCGCAATTCTTTAAATTTGACCAACTGCCTGAAATTCCATTTAAAGGCAGTATTGCATATGCCATGATTAAACATATTACCGAAGGTCATCCTGTAGCAGATGACACCCGTGAATGGCTTTAAGTCAGGGTTTTAGCGCTTCATCGAGAACCGCCAAAATCTGTTTCTTGGTCTGGAAATAGCGGCTGAACAAACTGGAAACCGAACCCATAATAGACACATGTCCAGTACCCGGGATGGTAATTATCTGGCTATGGTTGCCCTTTTCCTGCAGAATCCGATGTAAATCTTCTGAATTATTATGTCCGACCACCTGATCATTGGAGGCTAAAAACAGGTAATGTCGCACCGTATTGCTTTCCACGAAATAGTAAGGCATCACCTGCTGATAAGGCACGCTTTGGTCAAAAGCATCTGCACAGATCGGATCATCTTTATAATCAAAATGATATGGCCCAGACAAACCAATAATGGCACGAATTTGGCTGCGGCATTGCAAAGGATAAGGTGTCGGATGATAAAGTGCCGACATCACGTTAAATGCACCCGCCGAGTGCCCCATCAATACCAGTTTTTCAGTCTGGATATTGTATCTGGACTGATGCTGGGTCAAATAGTTTAAGGCCAAACTCAGGTCATCAATATAACTGGGAAATACATGCTCGGGCGCAAGATGATAATTAATCACCGCAACATCATAACCTTCTCTGGCAAAGGCTTCACCCACGAAACGGTAGTCTTTTTTATCTCCATGCAGCCATGCCCCACCATGCACAAACACGATTAAAGGCCGATGCTCTAGAGGAGATGCCGCAGAGAAAATATCTAAACGCTGACGTGCTTTTAAACCATAAGCAATGTTTTCAGTGACCGTATAGCCTTTACGCGGGGTTAAACGGTTCAGGGCATAGCTACCAAAATCGTAAAGGCGAAAATCCTTGTACAATATTTTCACTTTTTCGACTTTTTGCTGAATTTCTTTACCAACTGTTTGTACAACCTTATTGAGCATAGGTTGGCTCTGCTTGATCCGGATCAATAGCCACCGGTGTCTGTTCAACCGGCAGTGCATTCACGACAGGACTACTAAAACTTGAAGTCATGGCACGCGATTGCTCAATATTATCAATTAAAGTAATAATTTTAGTCACGTTGCCGACTTGTTGCAGCACCTGATTCAGATCATTAATTTCAGCCGTGTTTAAACGCCCCATCACATATAAAACACCATCTTCGGTGTGAATGCGCACTTTACTGTCAGACACCACCACAGCTTTCATAATCAGGCCACGCGTATTTGCCGTCACAGTGGTATCTTGCATAATGGTGCCATAACCAATCTGGTTACCGACAGCAATGTAATTATGCACGGTTTTCACATCACTCATGGCACGGACATTATCTTCCGCCAGCTGTTTCAAGTGCGCATCTGGCACTTGACCGGTTAATAATACATTGCCATGAAAACTTTCAATATTGACACGGGATTGTTTAAAACGACTGTCTAATTTATATAAATTGATTTTAGCGGTACGTTCGATTGAGGAATCAATAAACACCTGTCCAAGAGAACGGGCGCCACTTTCTGTACCCACCGGGGCTGATCCTGTGCCACTAGAGATAAAACTTGCACAACCAGATAAACTTGCTACACACAGTAACGTCATTGCAATACGGTTAAACACTCAGCAAGACTCCTCATTATTCAGTTCTATTTTATGTCAGCATTTACGCTATGATTTTGTTCAAAGATTAATAAACTCTTCATCAAAAGTAAAAGCATTTTCAATCCATTGTTGATCATAAGTGAATTTGGAAAAATCTTGCTGTATGGTTTTTGCAAATTGTTGAAGAAAATCAAAACAAATCACATCAAAACGACAATAAAAGGTTTGCAATTCAGGATGGGCATACAAAAAGCACAGTGCCGATTTCATCATTTTGCGCTGTTTGGATAAAGAAATGCTTTCGAAGGATTGGGCATACTGGGTCACTGAACGCGCCTTGACTTCGACAAAAACCAGTTCCTGAGCCTGCTGTACAATCAGGTCAATTTCCCCGTAACGGCAATGATAATTTGCCACAACCAGCTGAAAGCCTTGGGTCTGTAATAATATTAAAGCCTGCTGTTCAGCCCATTGTCCCAGATTTAAATGTGCCGGAAGATTTGACATTACAATCCTTTGATTCCCTTTTTGGTATTTTCATAACAGTGTGGAATGCGCTGGATTTGATTGTTATTGACTTGAATCAGTCCGGTCCGCCCCTGGAACTGCATAATTTTTAAATTGGGTTCGGCCAAATACTGGCTCGCAATATGCCAGGCATCCCCACCAAAAGCGATCAGGCGCTGATAGGCCATGGAAGCGGCGTTTGCTTGAGCGGCCTGGATGACATCTGGCCATTCAGATTCATATAAGGCCGGCGCATCACAAAACTTTACCCCTACAGGCAATACCTGATCTTGTTCAATGGCATTCGGTAAAATATAGATGTTTTTATGCGGCAGCTTGGGCAGTTTATTCAGCCAGGCATTGTTTCCCAGTAGCAACAAACCGGTATGTTTATTTAACTTTTTGGGTATTTCTTCAATTAAATTCAGAGGATAATTGGTTTCAGTGAGTAAAGAAATCAAAAACAGTTCATTGTCAGTTCCCGAGTCTTTTTGCTGCAACACATACAGCTCTTTGATTTGGTCATTCTGCAATACCTGATTTAGCGCCACCGCATCATCCTGCTTGGACAGGCTAAATTGTCCTACCTTTGCAGATTGTGAGGATACTTCATTCAGGGCCAAAACCCGAACCTTCGGCTGTATCTGGATTAAAGCTTCCACCTCCTGCCGTGCCAAAGGTCCGACTATCATTTGGGTTTTTTTATTGACATTTTGTTTAAGCAACTGCGCAATCGGTTTTTTGTCCGAGTTTACAAATTTAATGGGTGTTTCCAGCTCTGATGCCTGATAAGCACTCATAAAACCCTGTTTGACACTTAATCCGGCTCGCGCCATAGGCCCCGATTCAGGTAAAATGACCAGCACTTCAGCTTGAGCGTGATTGAAAATGCAATACAGGATGAAGCCAATTAATTTTTTATTATTCAACATTGGAGAAACCTTATGAGTGCTCAGTTATTTGTTGTAGCAACCCCAATTGGGCACTTAGATGACATTACTTATCGTGCTATTGATATTCTAAAGTCTGTAAGTATCATTGCGGCAGAAGATACGCGTACTTCCGCTCAATTATTAAAGCACTTTAATATAGCAACTCCACTGACTGCCTGTCACGAACATAATGAAAGTAATAAAATTGACATCTTGATCCAGCGCTTGCTGAATGGCGAAAATATGGCCCTGATCAGTGATGCGGGTACGCCGCTGATTAGCGATCCGGGGTTTAAACTGGTTCGTGCGGCACAAGAACATCATATTCGCGTTATTCCGGTTCCGGGTGCCTGTGCCGCCATTGCGGCGCTCAGTTCTGTCGGCTTGCCGAGTGACCGCTTCAGTTTTGAAGGTTTCTTGCCCTCACGCCAAAGCCAGCGTCTCAGCCAGCTGGAAAAGCTGAAAGATGAAACCCAAACCCTGATTTTTTATGAAGCACCGCATCGTATTTTAGAGTCAGTCAAAGATATGGCACAGGTGTTTGGTGCCGATCGTCCTGTGGGTTTTGCCCGTGAAATTACCAAAACCTTTGAAACCATCAAAAAGATGACCCTGGCAGAACTGGTTCAGTTTATTGAAGCTGACCACAACCAGCAAAAAGGTGAAATTGTGCTGGTGATTGGCGGTGCAACTGAAGAAAAGGATCTGGAGCAGGAAAAACTGGACCAGCTCTTGACCCGTTTATTACAGGACTTATCCGTCAAGGCCGCTTCACAATTGGCCGCAGATTTAACGGGAATAAAAAAGAAAGTGGCGTATCAACGCGCTTTGGAACTCAGCAATAAGGTCTAAGCGGCTGTAAGGTTAAAAGCAGGTTTAAAAGCAAAAAGCATCACGAAAAGTGATGCTTTTTTTATTTTGTAGCCAAGCTGGCAAAAGAATCTATTAATCTTTTGCTGACTCGTCTGCAGGCACTTCAGTGATGCGACCGCCACGAGCAAGGAAAGCAGCCACTTCATCTTCCAAAGCTTGACGCTGTTTCAGTTTAGCAGTCACTGTCAGTGTTTCGGCTTCAGCAACATCACCATCAGTTGCAACTGAATCACTGTCAGATGCGCCTTTTTCAGCAGCTTTTGCTTCATCTTCATCGACTGCAGTGTCTTCTACATCATCGTAGTCATTCATATCTGTCATCTTCCTTTCTCCCCAAAAATGACGTCTATCCATCCAATTTAAATTGATTGTGAACTAGGAAGAAATTTAGCAATCTCTTTAGCTTTCGCATAGGGTCAATTTAAAAAAAATCGTATCTTTTTTAATCAAAAAAGTAACCTTATATAAATATTTGTACAAAAAACAGTTTTTCCTGCTTAAACCGCATATCGTGTATCTTTTAAGATCTGTAATCCGTTGGCTTGAGACATAAAAGCATCTTTTAATGCGGCATGTTGTTCCACTTGTTTCAAGCCAAAATTTCGTGCCCACACCACGGGGAAAAGCGGGGTCCTTTCCATCCATCCAATCGCAGACATGCTGTGCATCATGGCATCGTTTTGACCTTTGCGACGGTGTTGGTAGCGCTGCAAGGTCTGTTCATGTGCCCATACGCCACGTTTCAGATCATGCAACAGTGCATCGCATAAAATGGCTGCGTCCAGACAGCCAATATTGACCCCTTGACCTGCCAGTGGATGAATCACATGTGCAGCATCTCCAATCAAGGCTAAACCGGCTTTGACATACTGCTGTGCGGCACGTGCTTTCAGTGGGAACTGTGCCCGTGGTGTTGCCTCTAACACCTCACCCAGCATGTGATGACTTTCACGCGTGAGCAACGCGGTAAAATCGGCATCATTCAAGGCTGCATATTTTTCAGCATAATCGTCTGGCAATGTCCAGACAATAGATTGCCAATAGCCTTCCTGTTCCGGCTTTAAACTGGCCATCGGTAAAAGGGCCAATGGGCCAGTTTCCAGAAAAATCTGACGGGCCACATGCTGATGCGGCTGGGCCGTTCGAATGGCACAGCTCAACCCGGCCTGTTTATAATCCAGAATATCCAGGTCAATAAAGGCCTGTTCACGAACAAAGGAATTTGCGCCATCCGCGCCGATCAGCAGTCTGGTTTTTAATTGGGTGCCATCTGCCAGGTGAATCTGCCAGATTCCCCCCACACCCTGCTCTATAGCTGTGACCTTGACCTGAGTACGATAATCCTGAAGCTGCTCCAGCATTTTTTCCTGAATGGCCAGGTTCAATAAACTTGGCTCGACCATCGACCCCAAAGCTTGCTCAACCGATGGCGTCTGCGCTGTTGCATGCCCAAAATTAATTTCACCATAGCCATTTTTATTCCACACTTGCATGCCTGTATAGGGCTGCTGGCGTGCCAGCTTTCCCCAGACACCGACCGTTTTCAATAAATGAATAGTCGCCTGGCTGAGCGCCAGCACACGCGGGTTGGCAACACTTTTGGTTTTCCCGGCATCCAGGATTGGAGCAGCATCCAGTACCGTGGCCTGCACGCCACCTTGTGCCAGTAATAATGCTGTCAGACCACCGACCAGACCACCACCAATAATGACGACATCGAAAACATCAGCTTGAACTGGACTCATGCTTTTAACCCCATTGCGTAATTGGCCACCAGAGGCTTAATGCCTGGGATGGTATCAAAAGCGACCAAGCCTGTATTCCGAATAAATTTTAGAACGGGGTTGTTATTGCTAAAACCACGGACCACTGAATCACAGAATTTAATCACGCGTTGCTGATCGGTCAGACGGGATTTTTCGTAGTCCTGCAGCATTGCTGCATCGCCCAAGTCGGCTTGCTGTGCGACTTTTTCGGTTAAATAACGGAGCAAGACATAGGCATCACGCATACACAGGTTAAAGCCTTGGCCGGCTACCGGGTGGATGGTATGGGCTGCATTGCCCATCAGCACCACACGGCCCACCGCCTGTTTTTCTGCAAGTACTTGCGACAATGGGTAGCTAAAACGCCGACCGGTTTTCTGGAATTTACCGGCACGGTCACCATAGGTGTGTTGCAGGGCATCCAAAAAGTGCTGATCATTTTCATCGCCCAGCCATTCGCCTTCTGTGCCCTTTTGCACCGGCCATACCACCGAACGGCGGTATTCACCCGGCAATGGCAACAGTGCCAAAGGTCCAAGCGGGCTAAATCGCTCAAAACCGACATGCTTATGCGGTTTTGAGGTTTGTACGGTTGTGACAATCGCCACCTGGTCATAGTCATGTACCGATGCCCCAATGCCCAGGGCTTTACGGCAGAATGAATCACGGCCATCGGCAGCGATCAGCAGTTTTGCTTGTAAGGATAAGGTTTCATCGCCACGTTGTGCTTCGATATAAGCCCAATCGGCATCTTGGGTCAGTGAGGTCACTTGTACGCCATCAATCAGTTCAATTAAAGGCTGTTTACGTACTTCCGTAAGTAGTACACGACCAAGCCAGGCATTTTCGATGACCTGGCCAAAGCTTTCGACTTTTTCCTGTTCTGCTTTTAAACGCGCCTTACCAAAGCTGCCTTGTTCGGTAATATGCACTTCCAGAATTGGTGTGGCATGTTCCTGCAAGGAATTCCATAAACCCAGTTCCTGATAAATTTGTACGCTACGGCGTGACAAGGCACTGTTACGCGCATCAAAACTGGAATGATAGGGTACAAGATTGGCATCATCATAATTGGGGTACTTAATGGCTTCGAGCAGCTTCACTGCAATGTTTGCCTTAGCCAACATCAAGGCTAAACTTAGCCCGACCATACCACCACCGACGATGATCACTTCTTGCTGCATGTTTTGATCCTTTTATGTCGTATCTATCAGGTCTAGATACTTATAATCTTGATTGATTTTATATTACCTCAAAGAAATGCATTTTTATAATGAATTAGCACTGCCCGTTATAGATGATATCCAATGCTGAATGGATTTCAGTCAAACTCGGCTTATTCCCTCGCGTCTTGGCTCCATAAAAAATGTTTAACGCTTAGGCGCTAAACACCGTGGCGATATTCCTCAAATAGCCACCATGAAAAAACATGTTGAAGCGATGGGCTTCAAGTCTATATGGAGATGAAATTTCCTCAGGAAAACCGTCATGTTTCAATCTCGAAACATAAAAAAACGGAACTTAAGCTCCGTTTTTCCGGACTCAATGAAATTCTCATAACACGATGATACAGATTACAGAAAAATCGCCTTCATGAGGTTTCAAGTGGGTCTTTGTATTCGGTCGTGATCTGCTAACGCAGCACTCTTGTCTGAGGCTCATGATGCACTGTTCTGCCTAATTTCGTGCCTGTATAAATCAGGTAGAGTGCCGACAAGCCGACCAAGATATAAATAATCCTGGATAGAACGCTCATTTCACCAAAAATAGCAGCAACTAAATTGAAATCAAATGCACCAATTAAGCCCCAGTTCAGGCCACCAATAATCGCCAAAGCGTAAGCAATCCAGTCGATCGTATTTAATCTCATCATTTTTCTCCCACTGTTCTTTAGTTTATTTAAGAGTTTATTTAAGGATCAAAGAAATTATGGGAAAGAACGCAGATTTAATATGTTGCTTTGATGCTAATAACCGATTTCTTGTGTTGAAGTCGTGTCAGTTTTTAAACTTTAAATTTTAACTGGGTTGGTTTTATTTAAGTTATTCGCGATAAACGTAAGTAAAAAAGCCGATCATCTGATCGGCTTTTCATCCTAAAAATCGCTTAGGCTACTTTGGCTTTTGCCATCAATGCTTCGATATCTTCAACTGTTTTGACCACATCTTTGGTGAGCACCAGTGGCCCATTTTCGGTAGCGACCACATCATCTTCAATACGGATACCAATACCACGCCATTTTGCATCGACAGTTTCATCATCCGGTGCAATGTACAAACCCGGTTCAACCGTCACCACCATGCCTTCTTCATAGACACGCCATTCGCCATCCTGTTTATATGAACCGACATCGTGCACATCCATGCCCAGCCAGTGTCCGGTACCATGCATGTAGAACTGACGGAAACTTTCTTTTTCAATAATTTCCTCAATATTACCGTGCATAATGCCAAGGTCCAATAAACCCTGAACCAGAATGCGTACCGCCACATTGTGCGGTTTCTTATAAGAATTGCCAATGCGTACGGCATCAATCGCAGCCAGTTGTGCTTTTAATACCAGCTCATATAGGGCTTTCTGTTCAGGACTGAACTTGCCATTGACCGGAAAAGTACGGGTGATGTCTGAGGCATATAACTGATATTCGCAGGCTGCATCAATCAGCACCAGATCACCATCATTCAGCGCTTTGTCATTTTCCACATAATGCAAAATGCAGGCGTTGGCTCCCCCACCGACAATACTGTTATAGGAAGGCACGCAGCCATTTTTACCAAAAATATAATTCAGCTCGGCTTCCAGCGCATATTCCATCATGCCCGGTTTCACCGTTTGCATGGCACGGGTATGCGCTTCTGCCGAAATATCCGATGCAAGCTGCATGAGCTTGATTTCTTTTTCAGATTTATGCAAACGCATTTCATCCACAATGCGGTCGAGTTGAATCACTTGGGCAGGTGCAGAAGTACCTTTGCGTGATTCACCACTGGCTTTGGCAATCCATTTTGCTACACGGGCATCAAAATCGGCCTGATGACCAATACGATAGAACAGCTTTTGTTTATTGTGCAGTTTCTCGATAATTTCTTCATCGAGCAGGTCAATGGCATAGGCTTCATCCGCCTCGTAATCATCCACTGCACCGTCTACACCGGCACGGTAACCGTTCCAGATTTCCATCTCGCGGTTACGTTCACGGCAGAACAGACTATAGGTATAACCTTCATCAATCGACTCAAAAGTCTCGATCACCGCCACGGCTTCAGGCTCTGCAAAGCCCGTCAGATAGAAAAAGCTGCTGTCTGCACGGAATTTATAATCCGCATCGCGGTTACGCAGGGCAACCGGACTGGTGGCAATAATTGCAATACTGTGCGGACCCATTTCTTCTGCCAGGCGGTCACGACGTTCCTGAAAATCTGCTTGAGTCAGTTTCATCATTAAGTGTACTTTTGTCTTTTATGGGTAGGTGATAACTTTTAAAGGGTCAGTTAAATGGTCTGTTCTTGAACACCATCGCCCGAATTAACTCGGACGATGCGGAGTAAACATTTCAACTACACTGCTGGCTTCTGTAGGCGCAGTATTTTTTTGCAATTGCGGCTGGATGTTTTGCAGCAATGGGGTTTCTGCCACTTCCACTTTCTTGCGTCCCAATGACAGGCTGACAGGAATCAAGCGCACAAATTCGTAAAGCTCCTGATAGCTTTCTTCGCCTTCTTCGTCATCATCCGATTCATCAAACTCGACTGCTGCGACATCCTGCAGATGTTCAATCAGTTCCATTTCATCCTGACGGATATGACCGGAAGCCAAACCAAATCCCAATACTACACCTGCACACCAGTCTGCCAGGGCCTGTACACGATCCGCAAGAACATGTTCATCATCCGGAAGCAAAGGCAAATAATCGAGTTCATCTTCAGATAAAGCATGGGCAATATCTTCTGCTTCATCGGTTAATACCTCTAAAACCTGCTGCTCTAGCGCCGGAATTTCAAGGGTCGCTAAAATCTGTTGCCATTCATCACCGGTGGGTGCCTGAGTAACACAAACAATACCCGTTAGCAGTCCATGTAACTCACTTGGACTTGAAATCTCTTCAATTTTTGAAAAATTGTGGTGCCATTCTGACCAACCTGAAATATCGTCTTGCATTCGCTTATCCAATCTCTATACTTCTTATATATTACCTTTGTTTGCGATACTGTGCGACTACGATATGTTAGAAGAATTACAGCGTCTACAGGCGCATATTGGCGTTTTAAAAACGCGACTTGCGCATTTTAAAAGTGAAAATGATGCCCTCAATGCTGCAAAAGCAGATTCCAACGAGCACCATCATGCCCAAATTGTGCAAAAAAATGGCATCATCACCCAGAAACAAGAAGAAATAGATAATCTGAGCGAGCAATTAAGCGAAACCCAATCACAATTCAAGCAATTGAATAGCGATGCAGCCTCTTTGGCAGACCGTTATAGCCGCCTGGAAAAAAGCTGTACCGATCTTAAGAACCGTTTTCAGGAAATTCTGGCTGAGCGTAATGAATTACGTGTCATTAAAGAAAAGATGCAAAATGATCAGCGTCTTGCTCAACAGGAAATTCAAGGCTTGCAGCAGGAACGTGAAAGATTGTTACAAAAAAATGAACATGCCAAAGCCAAAGTTGAAGCCATTATTCAGCGTCTTTCTATTTTAGGTACTGCTCAAGATCAGCATGCGCAAGAAATTCAACAGCTTGCTCACCCAGCCGATGTAAATGAGGATATTTAATCATGAGTGAACAAATTGCTGTGGAATTGCGTGTACTCGGCCATAATTTTCGTTTAGCCACCACTGAAAAAGAAAAAGCTGATTTAGAGCGTGCAGCTGAACTGTTAAATGAAAAATATGATGATTTTCGCCGTAAAGCGCCACGTGTCGAACCAAGTAAACTGATTATTATGGTGGCGCTTGAACTGATGCAGGAAGTTCTTTCAATGAATAAATCCTTGCAAGAATACGCCCATTGCGAGCGCTTGCTGACGACCATTTTAGAAGACGTCGAGGATTTGGTTTAATTTCCTGTTAAATTGAATAAACTATCAGCATTTGCGATTTAACTTTACAGTTGTTGCACATTGAGGATTTGCCAACACCTCATTATTGGTTATACTTATTCTATCTCTGAGGTGTTCGCCAGTGAGTCTATATCCCTGCCGATACTTAAATCTACGGATTGTGTTCTGCATATTTAGAGTGTATGCCCATCTTCGAATGGGAAACCCAGCAAGTATGCGTCGCGTCCACCTTGAACTTCTTCGGGTTCAGGGTAACGACATGCAGCGGCATCTTCGGAGTGTTTTTTCTTATTAGTCTCAGTGACCTTGATTACAATATTTATTCCTTTATTTTTCTTTTTAAAACATTTTTGGTGGTGTTTCAAAAAGTATGCTAGCGTTAAACAAATCCGTTATTAAGGTAAAAGAAAGTCAAATCAAAGGCTTTAAAATGATTTTCGAGCTTTTTAGAAAAGTT
>NZ_JBNCAT010000023.1:0-44565 GCF_049808495.1 Acinetobacter sp. G11 | reverse complement strand
TGTTACTTAGACAGGTAGGACATTTGATTTGTAGCGTTATTTTCATACCTCTATTTTATCAAAAGCCATATTGTTTTTTTCAGCATACTTTTTGAAACACCACCAGATTTTGATTCCCGAAATAAGAGCAAAGCTGAAAGACTTACATGAGGGTCCAGAAGCCGAGTTCGAAAATTTTCTGGAAGAATATTTCTTTGATTTGCATTATGCACCCAAAGCGGATGCAACACCGATCAATTTAGGCCAGGGACATCTTTGGCGTTTGGCTGTCGATCATCCAACGCAGCCCGTTTTGCCTTGTGTGCATAGAGCGCCTGCTGAAGCGGGTGAATACAGACTTCTCTTGATCTGTTAAATATTGATGAGATATAGGGCTCACTTGAGCTATAAAATCTGGATGTTACATCTGTCTGTTTATTCAATGCTCTGCTCTTGAATGCTCTAAGAAACGGGACAGATCGGTACGTATGAACTCACATTCCCGCTATACAACCGTTTTGATTGCTCAATTGTTATTTTCAGGTGTCGCTGATTATTCTCATGAGCAGTGAGCTTTCTTAAGCCATAAGTAATGACATTAAATTTTCATATCGAGTTTTATATTCCCTAAAAAACTTCTGCATTTTTTCGTTTTAACTTTATGAAAAAAAATGCTTAGGTTAAGATGAGCCATCTTTTGTAAAAGCATCTTAGAAGACCTATGCAGCCATTTGTTCTATATAACTCAGAGCAACGTAAAAAAGTAGAATTCGTACCTCGTAAAGAAGGTCATATCGACATGTATGTCTGCGGTATGACCGTATATGACTACTGTCATATTGGGCATGCTCGAGTGATGGTTGCATTTGACTACATTATCCGTTTCCTGCGCAGTCAGGGCTGGAATGTAAAATACGTACGTAACATTACCGATATTGACGACAAAATTATTAAACGTGCCAATGAAAATGGGGAAAGCATTACAGCTTTAACGGATCGTTTCATTCAAGCGATGAATGAAGATGCTGAAAACTTGGGTTGCCTACATCCAGATGAAGCTCCACGTGCGACAGATTACATTGACCAGATGCAAAGCATGATTGGTAACCTGGTCAATAAAGGTACTGCTTATCCATCATCAAATGGCGATGTCTATTTTGAAGTTGAAAAATTTGCCAAATATGGCCGTCTTTCAGGCCGTAAACTGGAAGATATGCAGGCCGGTGCTTCTGAACGCGTTGATGTTGAAGTAGAGAAAAAACATCCATTTGACTTTGTGCTGTGGAAACATGCCAAAGAAAATGAACCGTCTTGGGCTTCACCTTGGGGCAATGGCCGTCCAGGCTGGCATATCGAATGTTCGGCAATGTCAACTTGCTGCCTAGGCAATCATTTTGACATTCACGGTGGCGGTTCAGACCTGATGTTCCCGCACCATGAAAATGAAATTGCACAGTCTGAAGCATCTACGGATGAACAGTATGTAAATTACTGGATGCATGTCGGTTTCATTAATGTTGATGGCGAGAAAATGTCGAAGTCTTTAGGCAATTTCTTTACCATCCGTGATGTGATGGAAAAATTCCACCCTGAAGTGATCCGTTACTTTATTGTGTCTTCACATTACCGTAGTCCGGTGAACTTCTCGGATGTGGCATTAAAAGAAGCCAAAACAGCCCTTTCTCGTTTCTACCATTCATTTAAGGCTTATCAGCAGGTCTACGGTGAAAAAACCTTAGAAACTCTGGATGAAGCATTGGTTGAACGTTTTAATACTGCTATGCGTGATGACTTCAATACAGCAGAAGCCATTGCTGTACTGTTTGAAATCAACAAAGAACTCAACCGTGCAGTGAAAGACGAAAACCAGGAGCAGGCAGCGGTTTATTATTCAACTTTACGTCACCTTACCAATATTCTGGGTCTGGTTCAGCACAATGTTGATGACTTCTTGAAGTCTGATATTGGTCAGGAAGCATTAGGTTTATCTGAAGAACAGATTGAAGATTTGATTCAGCAGCGTAAAGATGCGAAAAAGGCCAAAGAATTTGCCAAGGCTGATGAAATTCGCCAGTCTTTACTGGATCAAGGTGTGGTTCTAGAAGATACACGTCAAGGCACTATTTGGCGTCGTGCTGATTAATTAATCATTTGGAAGCATAAAGAGTTGACAGTTAAAAGAAACTCTCTATAATTCACTTCCATATTGCGGGAATAGCTCAGTTGGTAGAGCATAACCTTGCCAAGGTTGGGGTCGGGAGTTCGAGTCTCCTTTCCCGCTCCAGAATATGAAAAGCCCAGATCAATTGATCTGGGCTTTTTTATTTATTAATCTCATTAAGTTTTAAGCTGAATATACGCCAAACCCATAATGATAGTTCCACTTAAACTTCTTAGTAAAATACACAAGATCATTTGCCATCGCATAGATGGTTTAGAAAATTAATTAAAATAATTTACAGGCTCAATAATAAATCATAAAAGATACATTTTTATCCTTTTTCCTTTCCACATTCCGCCTATGTTAAGCTTTGAACAAATAATAAATATTGAAACAAGAGGACAGCATCATGGAGTATTACCAGCACATTCTAGTTTCTGTCGATGACTCGCCCATTGCCGTAGCCGCAGCTGATCAGGCCATGGTGTTAGCCAAAGCTTTTGGCAGTAAAGTGACCATTGTGAGCGTAGTGATTATTGATCCTTTAACCAGTGTCAGTTTTTATAAAAATGTTCCCGGCGTCACCGATTATTTTATGGAAGCTCAAGCTCATGCTAAAAATATATTGGCCGAGCTAGGTGCCAGATTTTCCGAAGCAGGCATTCCAGCAGAAACCAAGCTTTTGGCAAAACAATCCCCTAGTGAGGCCATTGCTGAACTTGCCGATGAACTAAAGGCCGATTTGATTGTGGTTGGATCGCATGGCCGAACCGGTTTGAAAAAAACCTTCATTGGCAGTATTGCCCAAGATATTCTGACCGCCAGTCATGTTCCTGTACTTGTGGTTAAACATACCCAATAACCCTTTTACTCTGCTTTTTTATGCCATTAACCTATAACTTCTGAGTTAATGGCTTTCACGCAATTGGACTTAAAAACCGTCTTTTAAGGATTTGTGTTCTGCCCAGCTGACCTTATTGTTGCACTCTTTTTAAAACACTTAGATTAGCATTTAAAAACATAGACATGAGCCAAGAAATCATATCGCAGATTCTATAAAAAACATCAAACTACGACCATAAACCTATACGCATAAACGTAATTAAGACATAAACTTTGTTCACAATTTTTTATAGACATTCAAAGAGCAAAGCATGTCACAACAAGATTTTGAAAATGGATTAAAAGTTCGCACCGAAGTCATGGGCGAAGCTTTCGTAAAACGTGCGCAGGACAATACGGTACCCTTTACCCAGCCTTTACAGGACTGGATTAATGAACATGCCTGGGGTTCAACCTGGCAACGTGAAGGCGTTCTTCCGCGTAAATATCGTTCACTGATCACCATTGCTTTTTTAACCGCACAAAAAAGCCCCACCGAACTTAAGGGACATGTTCGTGGTGCACTCAATAACGGTGCAACAGTAGAAGAAATTCAGGAAGTGTTATTACACAGTTTGCCCTACTGTGGCGCTCCTGCCACCCAGGAAGCCTTTCGTGCTGCACTTGAAGTCATCAATGAATATCAAAAAACTGAATAATTTATTTTGATATTTATAGAAATGGTTTAAGCAGTTTAGCATTTAAATTGCTTAGGCTATTTTTTATTGTTGACGCTATGATTCAACCAGAATCAATTGAATTGCGCTGTAATTGGCCTTGACTTAACTGCAAAGTTTCCGCTTCCAGGTATTCCAGTTCTTCGGGATGATGCGTGACATAAATCATTGGGAAATCCAGCTCCTCTTTTATCCGTTTAAAAAACGGTAAAATTTGCTGTTTTAAGCTCCGGTCCAGTCCGGTTAAGGGTTCATCCAGAAGCAATAAATGGGGTGAAGATAACAGTGCCCGCCCAATCGAGACCCGCTGTGCTTCCCCACCGGAAAGCTGATGGGCCTTACGTTGTATCAAGGCGGTCAAATCCAGCAATTCGACAATGTCATCAAACTGGAACTTTCGTTCTGACTTATCTACTAATTTCTCTGCATAGCGTAGATTCTGCTGCACATTCATATGTGGAAACAGCAAGGCATGCTGGAAAATTAAAGCGATTTTGCGCTGATACATCGGGATATGAATATTCTGCCGGGTATCCATTAACAGCTGTTCATTCAACTGGATACAGCCTTGCTGTGGCTTGAGCAAACCCACAATATTTTTTAGCAAGGTACTCTTGCCACTCCCCGATGTTCCGACAATGCCTAACAGTTGCTGCTGCATCTCCAGTTCAACGTTCAGGCTGAAATCATCCTGCTGATAGATAAAATCACATTTCAACATTTCAGGCTCCCAATTTCCGTTGATATTTTTGCAAAATAAAATAGTTCGCAATCAGGGCTGAAAATGCCAGAAATAAAGATAAGATCACCAGCCGCATGGCAAATTCTTCGCCATTGGGTTGTTGCAGCAAGGAATAAATCGCGATTGGAATGGTTCGGGTCTCATCTGGAATATTGCCGACAAAGGTAATGGTGGCACCAAACTCTCCCAGACTTCGGCTAAAACACAGAATGCTCCCGATCAGCATGCCCGGCAGTGCCAAAGGCAGGCTAATACTGCAAAACACCCTGAACGGGCTTGCCCCCAACGAGCCGGCCACCTGTTCCAATTGCCGGTTAATCAATTGAAAAGACAGGCGAATCGGCTGCACCATCAAGGGAAATGCCACAATCATTGAGGCCAGTACCGCCCCTTTCCAGTTAAAGGCCAGTTCAATTCCGAGCGCATTCAGATATTGTCCAATCCAGCCTTTATTGCCAAACAGCAGCAACAGTAAATAGCCCAAAACCACAGGCGGCAGCACCATCGGTAATTGCAAACATGCTTCAAGCAAAAATTTCAGCCTGAATTCATGGCGTGCCAATGTCCAGGCCAAAGCCACTGCAAACGGTAAACAAATGACCGTTGCCCATAAGGCGACTTTTGCCGAAAGATATAAGGCACTCAGTTCTTCGGGACTGAACATTGCGTGGCGATCTCCCTATGGTTGATTTATGGATTAATTCATGCGAAATCCGTATTTTTGAAAGATGCTTTTTGCCTGTGGACTGCTTTTCACAAATTGTTCGAACTGGATTGCCTCTGCATTTTTCTCGCCCTGTTTGGTCAAGGCAATCGGATAAATAATGGGATGATGCGAATCTGCCGGGAAGGCTCCGATTATTTTCACTTTCTGGCTAATAAACGCATCCGTTTTATAAACAATACCCACCTCACATTCACCCCGTTCTACAAAAGCCAAGGCTGAACGAACATCATCCGTTCCTACAATGCGACCTTTGAGCTGAGCCAGCCAATTCAGCTTGATCAAACTCTGTTTGGCATATTTACCCGCAGGTACAGATTCCATTTGTCCTGTGCATAAATGCCCTTTAAAGGCTTGGGCAAAATTAAAATTGGCCTGTGGCTTAAATGCAATATTTAAATTTTTCGGGCTAATGACCACCAGCTGATTGAACAATACGGGCTTGGCCCTGTTGTGATGAATGAATTGCTTTTTGATCAGATAATTCATCCAGTCCAGATCTGCAGAGAAAAAGAGGTCACCGCTGGCACCAGCTTCAATCTGTTTGGCCAGCGCTGAGGATGCACCAAATACCGCTACAATATCCGTTTTTGGGTGCTGCTTTGCATACATTTTTTTAATGTCATTAAGGGCATTACTCAGACTGGCTGCTGCGTAGATTTTTACCGTGCCTGCATAGGTAGAGGAAAATGTAACTGACAAACACGCTGCTAAAAACAGGGATTTTTTCATCGGCATTTTCCTTCTCAGTGAATAAACAGACCTTGCACGATTTGCCCTTTAGATAAAGCAGCTCCCGCAGGAATCCTGACCAGACAATTGGCCTGCATTAAATTGCTCAGCATATGTGACTGCTGTTTGGACAAGCTCCGGACTTTTAGCAGTCCCTGATCAAAACTGGCCGACATTCTTAAAAAACGTTCTCGGCTATCCATTTTTAGCTCATGAGTCAACACGGCGCTAAACCAGTCCGGTTGCTGTTTCTGTCCTTGCAAAGCCCTTAACAGGGTTGAAGTATAAATTTGCATGCCTACATAAACTGCTGCCGGATTGCCCGGCAGTCCAAGCAGATAACAGCGTGTGCGATCAGGGCGTGTTAATTCCGCAAAGAACATCGGCTTGCCCGGCTTTTGTTTCACTTTCCAGAACAGCTGTTCAAACCCCAAATCGAGGGCTACCGGTCGAATAAAATCATAATCTCCAACGGATACGCCACCGGTGGTTAAAATCACATCATGGCTGTCCGATAATTCCTGGATTAAGGCTTTCACGGCATCTTCTGTATCAGCCACATGGAACACTTCAACCTGCTGTCCTGCATTCTGAAACCAGGCCTGAATCAGGGGAGCATTGGCATCAAAAATTTTTCCTGCTGCAAAATCCTCGATGCTGCTCGCGACTTCATCTCCCGTAATGACCACTGCAACTTGGGGATAGCAAAAAACTTCAACCTTTTGAATGCCTGCCATACTTAAGGATGCAATTGCGCCTACTGAAAGGAACTGCCCTTTGTGGGCCAATAATTGTCCAACCGAAACTTCTTCACCCACATTGCGAATATCGGCATTGGCATGTAAGTGTTCAGTGATTGCAATTCGGGTTGAATCAATGACCTTGACCATTTCCTGACGTGCTACCGTAGTGGTGCCAAACGGAATCTTGGCTCCGGTAAAAATCCGTACGGCTTGCCCTGCCTTAAGTTGTAATTCGGACGAATGTCCGGCTTGAACTTCACCGATCAGTTTAAATTCGCTATGCGGTTCAATGGCAGATTGGGCGCAAATTGCATAGCCATCTACAGCGCTTTGCGAAAATAAGGGCAGATTAATGGCAGAATAAACCTCTTGCGCCAAATAGCGGTTTAAAGCCCCATTTAACTCCAGACTTTCCGTGGCCAGTCCCTGAGTATGCTGCAAAATTAAATCCAGCGCCTGATCTACCGTAATCAGGCCATGCTCTGCTCCACATCCAGACATGATGCTATTCATTGGTAACCACCTGGATGGGGAATATTTTTCTGCACATCAAATAAATGTACCAATGCCGGCAAGACTGCAATCAATGATTCTTTCGCCCCCTGACGGCTACCCGGCAAAGTCATTACCAGACTGTTATCAATATAACCGGCTACACCGCGACTTAAAGCCGCATAAGGCGTACGCTTTTGGCCAAAACTGCGCGAGGCTTCCATCAGTCCGGGAATTTCACGTTTTAATAAAGGCTGCAGGGTTTCCACGGTTAAATCTTTTGGTCCCAGACCCGTTCCCCCAACGGTTAAAATTAGCGGATAGTCATTTTTTTGCTGTTCAATCAAGGCCAGTAACTGTTCAGGACTGTCAGGAATGACATGGTAAGCAATATCGCTAAAATTGGCTTCCTGCAAAATTTCCCGCACATTCTGTCCGGCCGTATCCGGTTTCTTTCCTGCAGCCACGGTATCGGACAGCACAATGATTGACGCAGGCAGTGCTTCTTTTAATACACGGGTAAAATGGGATTTGCCGCCTTTTTTCTTTTGTAACTTGACCTGATCCAGGCATAAATCTTCCGGTTCACAGTGCGGTTTCAACATGTCATACAAGGTTAAACCGGCCAGACTGACTGCGGTTAAGGCCTCCATTTCCACCCCGGTCGGACCGATGGTTTCTACGGTTGCAATAATCTCGACATGAGCATTAAACAGCTCATATTCCACATCGGCACGGTAAATCGGCAGCGGATGACACAGTGGAATCAGCTCATCGGTGCGTTTCGCAGCTAAAATGCCTGCTATCCGTGCAGTCTTCAAGGCATCGCCTTTTTCAGTATTGCCTTGACGTAATAATTCAATGCAATGTGGCGGCGCATACAGAATCCCTGTGGCTACTGCAGTCCGGTAACTTTCTGCTTTCATCCCGACATTTTTCATTGCATATTTCCTGAATTCATTTTTACTTTAAATATTGCTGTTGACTGACATCTACCTGGGTTCACTCAGTAGATGAAACTGTTTTTAATGATGGCAATGGGCATGATCACCGTGTGCAGGTTGTTTATCTGCATATTGTTTATCTGCATGATGATGGACATGCACCTGATCCGCTGTATCTTTACGGATACAGCAGCCTTCTACATATTGACTGCTGCCATCCTGATAAAATTCCTCTTTCCATACCGGAACTTCATGTTTGACCCGTTCCACCGCTTCTTCACAAGCAGCAAAGGCTTCGCGGCGATGTGCCGCATAGGCCATGGCAATAATGGCTTTTTCACCAATAGCCAAAGCCCCAATCCGGTGAATCACCCGAACATAGGACACCGCATATTTGGCCTGAATCTCCTGTTCGATCTGACGGATCATTTTTTCCGCCACGGGTGCATAGGAGGTATATTTTAGCGCTTTAACCGCTTTACCTTCATGATGATTACGCACGGTTCCGATGAACACGCCAATTCCCCCACACTCGGGAAAGTGTTCAATCGGGTCAAAACTGTCCAAGCTTAAGGCAGTATCCTGAATTCTGCAAAATGTTTTCAATAATGTCATTTCAGCCTCCTGCCACTGGCGATAACAGCACTAGCCTGCTGTCGATGCTTAATTGCGTCTGGCGTGAAATAATGTCTTCACCGATGGCACAGGCACAGCGTTCAATCATGGCAAACGCTGCCGGATAATCTTGCCCTACTTGAGCCAATACCTGAGCAACCGTGCTGTATGGACTGCACATCATTTCCAGATTTTCCGGTAACTGGCGTTCTACCGCACCAAAGGCCTCAATTTTAATTTTGATCTGTGGCATCTTAACCTCCTATCATGTGCATGCTGATTTTCCGGCTGCTTTTATTCATGCGCTGATTTTCCAAACGTTGTGCTATGGTGTGATAACCTGATTCTTTGTTCCAGATATATTTGGATAACACGGCATGCAAGCTCAGCTCACTCAAAGGCTTAGAACAACTCAGGGCTTTAATTTCAGTTTTTAGATTCAGGCCTTGAGGGGCAAACAGGCAGTTATAAAACTCACCTTGTGCGGTTAAGCGGACGCGATCGCAAGTTCCACAAAATGAATTGGTAATGGTGGATATGATTCCAAGCGGATGGCCATCCATAAAATACTGTCGTGCCGGCTCTGAACTGGAGCGTGCCGAGTCACCTGGCTGTTGAATTACAGTAAATTCAGTACTCAGGCTATCTAAAATCTGCTGTTCGCTGACCACATGTTCTGATGACCATTTACGGTCACCATCCAGGGGCATAAATTCGATAAAACGCAGCATAATTTTTTGCTGAACCGACCAGCGTGCCAAAGGCAGAATTTGATTGTCATTGATTCCGTTCATCAATACACAATTGATCTTGATTGGCAGACCTACCGCTTGGGCTGCATGAATTCCTTCCAGTACGGGAGATAACTCTTTTTGTGTCAGCTGTTTAAATTGATGTGCATCCAGACTGTCCAGACTGATATTCAGATCATTCAGTCCGGCCTGTTTTAACGCGGCTGCATACTGTTTGAGATAATGACCATTGCTGGTCATGGAAATGCGTTTTAGCCCAAGCTTTTTTAAGTTTTGCAGTTGAGCGATAAAGTGCACCACCCCTTGACGCATTAACGGTTCGCCGCCGGTAATGCGAATAGATTCAATGCCACGACGCACCATAAAATCACAAAATTGATAGAGCTGCTCAAAACTCAGCAAATCATGTTTTTTCATCCATTCAGGATGTTCCGGCATGCAATAGACACACTTGAAATTGCAGCGGTCGGTCACTGAAATTCGCAATTTTCGCTTGCTGCGACCAAACTGATCGACAAATCGCGCATCTGTTTCAAGCTCTGTCATCATATTCATGTTGAACATCCATCTTCAGACATCTGGTGGTAACTGCACACCTATTGTGCGCAAGATTTAAGGTGCCCAATCTTGTGATAATTAGATTTGCAATAAGTGTTCCAACTTTGTGCCAAAGGCGAAATATTCAGGTTTAGTGCAGAAATTTGAGTTGCTGATACTGTTGCAGTTCATCGAGCGAGTTAATACTGTGAAAAAACAGGGCATGATTTTTAAAACGCGCCACTTGAGCGTGCAAATGGCTAAAACAGTGCTTTAAACTGCGCTGTTTTTGTTCAAGCTGGGCAGTCAGGGTCAGCACACTGCTCCGTTTCACCAGACAGAATGGATACAGGGCAACCCCATTCATTTCCACATACGCGACTTCTGACACACTATTTTTGGCTAAAGCCTGATGCAACTTGAGTAGAACTTTCGAAGGAATATAGGTCACATCACAGGGAACAAACAGCACATAGTCTGCCTCTACATGTGACCAGGCACTTTTCATGCCCATCAGCGGACCTAAAAAGCCGTTTTCATCATCCTGATAGCAATGAATACTGGGAATGATTTTCTGATAAATCGAATAATCACGATGGCTGTTGATCCAGACCTGTGCAACATCGGATTTCAGTTGCTGATGTATTTTGATCAGTTGAATCTGGTCATCAAATTGCTGCAACAGTTTATTGATGCCATTCATGCGTCTGGCCTGACCACCGGCCAGAATCACTAGATCAGTGTCGGGATAAGCTGAAAGTTCCAGTTTCTTTCTCATTCCACCGCCTCCATTTGACAGGTTTTGATCAGGCCACGAATTTCAGGCAGACATGAACCGCAATTCCCTCCTGCTTTCAGGCATGCAGTGACCTGTTTTTCATCGGTGATATTTTTTTCTTTAATGGTGTCAATAATCCGGTTTTTACCCACCTTAAAGCAGCTACACACCAGTGGACCTTCATTATTGGCCATCGACATCGGTTGTCCGGCAAGCAGTGCCTTGCGGTGCATGGCACTCAGACGTTCACGCTTAAACAGGCTGGCGACCCAGTCGCGGTCCGGCAGCAAGACCTTGGGGGCAATATATAAACTGGCAATTAAATGACCCTCTTTCAGCACCACACTGTGACTGATATGGGCAGTCTGATCTTCAAGATTCAGCCATTCAAAACTCTCATCCTGAAACGGCAGCAGCTCTTTCAACTGCTCAGTGGTCTGGGTAAATTTTTTACGGTCGGCCAGTTCATAGCGCACCGCTTTGGCGGTGGTGATTTTCGTCCACCACACCGTATTTTCAATGGAGGATTGTGCGATCTTTTCAAAGCCCTGACGCACATAAAACACGCCCTGCCACTGACTATAAAATGGATGGATGATCACTGGGGTATGTTTAAACTCAGGTTCACCGGAAATGGCATCCACCACGGGATTGACCACTTTGCCAATACGGGCATCCGATGCCACCTGGTCATTCCAGTGAATCGGTGCAAAAACCTGCCCACGACGGATATCATCACTGACCGTGGCACGTAAAACGCAGTTACCCCATTGCGATTTGACCTCTACCAGCTCGCCATCTTTGATCCCGTATTTCAGGGCATCATGCGGATGGATTTCACAATACGGTTCTGCGCGGTGGCTTCCTAAATTGGCAGAGAGTCCGGTACGGGTCATGGTATGCCACTGGTCACGAATCCGGCCGGTATTCAGCACCAACGGAAATTCGCTACAGATTTGATTGACCGGATTCACCGCCGTGATGGCAATAAATTTAGCTTTGCGATCTTCATGGCTAAACTGCCCTCGGGCATAGATTCGTGCCACAGCACCTTCTTGCTGATCTTTAGTCCAGACCGGCCACTGTAGCGGTTCTAGTTGATCATATTCAGTGGCATTTAAATCGCTCAATGCTTTTAGATTGAAATAGCGGAAATAAGGCGTTTCAGCGCGATGCTCCAGATCTGAATTTTGTTCAGCCGATAACCGGGCATGTTCCACAAAAATGTCATGACTGCTGTTAAAGTCAAAACCGCTAAAACCTAACTTTTTAGCGACCTGGCTGATGGCCCACCAATCGGCTTTGGCATGCTCTGGCTCATCCAGAAAAGCGCGCTGTCTGGAAATACGGCGTTCAGAATTGGTGACGGTGCCGTCTTTTTCACCCCAGCCCAGTGCAGGTAACAGCACATCGGCATATTGCGTGGTATCGGTATCTAAACAAATATCGGACACCACCACGAACTCGCATTTTTCCAGGGCACGTTTGACCTGATCGGCATCGGGCAAACTCACCACAGGATTAGTCGCCATAATCCAGATGGCTTTAATCTTGCCGCTTTCGACTGCATGGAATAGATCGACGGCCTTAAAACCTGCCTGCTTGGCGATATAGGGACTTTGCCAGAAGTTTTGCACCAGCTGCTGATGGCTTTCGTTTTCCAGTTCCAGATGGGCTGCCAGCATATTGGCCAATCCACCGACTTCACGACCGCCCATGGCATTCGGCTGACCGGTCATGGAAAATGGCGCAGCACCCAGTTTGCCAATTTTTCCAGTGAATAAATGGCAGTTGGTTATGCTGTTTGCTTTATTCACCCCTTGTGAAGACTGATTTACCCCCATGGAAAACAGGGTCATCACTTTTTCGGTTTGGGCAAATTTTTCATAAAAGGTTTGCAGTTTTTCCAGTGAAATACCGATACGGACTGCGACATCTTCAATCGATGCCTCGCTTTTGCTTTGCGTTAAAGCCTGTTCCAGGCCTTGCGTATATGCAGCAATAAAATCTTGATCTGCATGACCATTTTGCGCCAGATATTGCAAAAGGCCATTGAATAATACGACATCTTGCCCCGGTAAAATTGGCAAATGCAGGTCTGCCGCTTCACAGGTACTGGTAAAACGCGGGTCAATCACCACCACAAACAGGTCGCGCTGCGCTTTGGCTTTCATGATGCGTTGATATAAAACCGGATGACACCATGCCGTATTGGAACCGACCAGGACCACCATGTCGCTATGTTCAAAATCTGCATAGCTCGCGGGAACAATATCTTCACCGAAAGCACGTTTATGGGCTGCTACAGCTGAAGACATACAGAGTCGTGAATTGGTATCAATATTGGCCGTGCCCAAATAGCCCTTCACGAATTTATTCACCACATAATAGTCTTCCGTCAGCAATTGCCCGGACACATAAAAGGCAATACTGTCACGCCCGTATTGGTCAATACATTGCTGAAACTTATGGGCAATTAAATCAGTCGCGCTATTCCAGTCGGTCTTTTCCCGCTGTTGCTTACGGCCCAGCATGGGATGAAGGACACGGGTTTCAAGTCCCAGGGTATCGGCCAGATTGCTGCCTTTAATGCAGAGTTTTCCGTAGTTGGAGGGATGGTTAACATCCCCTGCAACCGACACTTTTCGACCCAAAGCTGTGTCCTGTACAGTCGCAGTGACACCGCATCCCACCCCACAATAGGGACAGGTGGTATTGGTGATTTTCGTATTTATTTCTGTGGAGCTATGCAGTTCCATCACAGGGATACTATTCATGGATGCTCCTTTCTATCGAATAAATTCACTTGAATAATTTCTTCTATTTTCCAAGCTATCTAAATCTTTAGAGTTCACGTAAGCATATATTCTGTCGAGGTGGCATGGATGCCACCGTTTCCCATCATTACAGGACGTAATGTATGGGAAACAAAGATTTTTGTTACTTTTGATCTTTCAAAAGTAAGATCATGCCTACGCAATTACTCTTTACTCATTAAGACAAAATGTGGCTGTGCAAATATTTAAAATTGAACAAATACCACTTATGTGATTAACCTGCTTTCTTTAATGCAAAATCTTTACCAAACAGCAATTTATTACGAATATTACTGATTGGCGTTTGGTCTGAAATCAGTTCTGCATACCACGCACCATCTTCCGTATCGCCAAACAGCACTGCACCAATGACTTTATCTTTTTGAATAATAATGCGTTTATAGATCTGACGTTTTTCATCATTCAAAATAATGTCTTCGTAATCGTCCTGCGGTTCAAAGTTGCCGGCTGAAAATACATCACAGCCACTGACCTTGAGCTGGGTTGGAACCGTCGGTGCTTTAAAGGTCAGGCTACCATGCTCTGCCAGATGTGAGGCACAAATGAAAGCCTGGCCCCAAAGTGGTTCAACCAGACCGAAGGTTTGGCTACGGTGTTCAATACATTCACCCACCGCATAAATACTCGGGTCAAAGGTCTGCATGGTGTCATTCACCAGCACGCCGCGGTTACAGCGTAAGCCAGCACTTTGTGCCAGTGCCATATTCGGACGAATGCCCACAGCAAAAACCACCAGGTCAGCATCTAAAACAGTGCCATCTTTCAGCTGGATTTGCTTCACATGACCGTCTTCGCCGATCAGTTGTTCGGTATTGGCCTGAGTCATGATATTGATACCCTTTGCTTCAATACTCTGCCTTAACAAGCTGCTGGCACGACTGTCCAATTGACGTTCCATAATCCGGTCCATCAGATGCAACACCGTTACATTCATGCCACGTTGTTTCAGGCCATATGCAGCCTCCAAACCTAGCAGACCGCCGCCAATCACCACGGCATTCTGTTTAGACTTGCAATAATCCAGCATGGTATTGACATCGTAAATGTCACGGAAACTGAGCACACCTTTTAAGTCACTTCCCGGAATCGGTGGAACGAAAGGTTTGGAACCGGTCGCCAGAATCAGGCGGTCATAATCTACAATTTCGCCTTTTTCGGTATAAACTTGCTTGCGTGGACGGTCGATTTTCACCGCGGCATCGCCGGCAATAAAGCGAATGTTTTTATCGCTATACCAGGCATGTGGATGCAGCATGATGTCATCAATGGTTTTATCACCCGACAACACAGGTGAAAGCATGATGCGGTTATAGTTCCCCCAAGGCTCTTCACCGATCACGGTAATTTCATAGCGATCCGGTGCCATATCCAGTAAATCTTCCAGGCAACGCATCCCCGCCAATCCATTGCCAATCAAGACCAGTTTCATCTTTTCCTGAGAACTGCCGTTATTGGTGATATAGGTTTTTTGCGGTGTTGGACTGATCCAGACTTTGCCGTTTTCAATCTTGCTTGGGAATACCAACAGTTTCTGGTCTTTATCTTCCAGACAGCGGCCCGTTGCCAGACTGAAATGCTGTTTATAGATTGGAGAAGCCACGACACGCTCGCCTTGCAGATCGCCAATGATGCCGCGCGACATCACAAAAGCCTGACTAAACGGATCCTGATTACTTAAGGCATAGACCCGTTTTTCATTGCCGACACGGAAAATGGCAATTTGCTGATTGTCAATTAATGCACCCACACCGGTATTTGGGGTAATGTCATCCAATGCACAGATTTCCACCCATTCCAGCTCATGGGTTTTATTCATCTCTTTAAATATTGTCATCTTCTTTCTCCTTTATTCTTTTAAGCTTCAACAACAGGAATACGTGTCACATCACGCTCAGCTTCAGTTTTTGGACGAATTTGCCCGCGAACCTCTGCAAATTGAATGTGCGGATCGTTTTGCTGCTCAACTTTTGCATTGATAAAGGTTTTAAAGCGTTTACGGACTTCAGGATCTTCCACCGCGGTACGCCATTCATCCTGATAGGTCCCCACCACATGGTTCATACGACGCTCCAGTTCTGCCGCCAGACCCAGCGAGTCATTCACCACCACATCTTTTAAATAATCTAGGCCACCTTCCAGGTTGTCACGCCATACCGAAGTACGTTGCAAACGGTCTGCCGTCTGGATATAGAACATGAAGAAACGGTCGATATATTTGATTAAAGTCTGGGTATCCAGATCTGATGCCAGCAGTTCTGCATGACGTGGTTTCATGCCGCCATTACCGCACACATACAGGTTCCAGCCTTTTTCAGTGGCAATCACCCCGACATCTTTACTTTGCGCTTCGGCACATTCACGGGTACAGCCAGACACTGCCATTTTCAGCTTGTGTGGAGAGCGCAGGCCTTTGTAGCGGTTTTCCAGAAAAATGGCCAAGCCGACCGAATCATCCACCCCGTAACGGCACCAGGTACTCCCCACACAGGATTTCACGGTACGTAAGGATTTACCATAAGCATGCCCGGACTCGAATCCGGCATTGATCAGTTTTTCCCAGATTTCAGGCAGTTGATGCACTTGTGCACCAAACATGTCGACACGCTGCCCACCCGTGAGTTTGGTATACAAACCATATTCTTTGGCAATCTGACCGATCGCAATCAAGCCCTCTGGAGTAACCTCACCGCCTGCCATACGTGGCACGACTGAATAAGAACCGTCCTTTTGAATATTGCCCAGATAGTAGTCATTACTGTCTTGCAAACCTGCATGGCTTGGCTTCAATACAAAGTCATTCCAGCAGGAAGCCAGGATATTTGCCGCAGTCGGCTTGCAGATATCACAACCAAGGCCATGACCGTGTTGCTGAATCAGGTCATCGAAAGTCTTGATTTCATTGACCCGCACCAGGTGATACAGCTCCTGGCGTGAATAGGCAAAGTGTTCACAAAGATGGTTATTCACCGTTACGCCTTGGCGTTGCAACTCTGACTTCAATACTTGAGTGACTAAAGGTGCGCAGCCACCACATGCCGTTGCGGCTTTGGTACATTTTTTCAGGGCACCCAGCGAAGTTGAACCTTCTGCAATTGCAGAACAGATGTCGGCTTTTGAGACGTTATTACATGAACAGATGGTGGCGCTATCTGGAAGCAGATCCACACCGCTACCACCCGCTTTGGCGCTTGATTGTGCATAGCCTGGCATGATCAGGCTTTCAGGATTTTCCGGAATTTCCAGTCCATTCAGCATCATTTGCAGCAGGTCGTTATATTCCTTGGCACAACCCACCAGCACAGCTCCGAGCAGCTTGGTTTTTTCCGCATTCACCACAATCTTTTTATAGATCATGGCATCTTCATCGGCATAGAAATAGCTGAGCGCATTTGGCGTCATGGCATGTGCATCGCCTACAGAGGCTACATCAACACCCATCAGTTTCAGCTTGGTGCTCATGTCTGCACCGGCAAATGAATTACAGGCTTGATCCATGACATGTTTTGCTGCAATACGCGCCATGTCATAGCCCGGTGCCACCAGACCAAAAATCTTGTTTTGCCATAGGGCACATTCACCAATGGCGTAAATGTCCACATCTGAAGTCTGGCAGTAATCATTAATCACAATACCGCCACGCTCACCAATTGCCAGGCCACTTTGACGCGCCAGCTCATCACGCGGGCGAATACCCGCAGAGAACAGAATAATATCGGTTTCCAGCTCTGAACCGTCACCAAACTTCATCACATGCTTGGCATTCACGCCGTCTTCAATTGCAGAAGTGGCTTTTTGGGTATGAACTTTCACGCCCAGGTTTTCGATTTTTGAACGTAAAACCTTACCGCCCAGGTCATCAATTTGCACCGCCATCAAGCGTGGGGCAAATTCCACCACATGGGTTTCCAGGTCCAGGTCACGAAGGGCTTTGGCTGCTTCCAGACCCAGCAACCCCCCACCGATCACCACACCGGTCCTGGCATTTAAACTCGCGGCACGAATCGCATCCAGGTCTTCAATGGTACGGTAAACAAAACAGTTCTCGCGGTCATTACCTGGAATAGGAGGAACAAAAGCATATGAACCGGTTGCAAGCACCAATTTGTCATAAGTAATCACATCACCATGGCTGGTCGTGACTGTTTTATTTAAACGATCAATGGCAGTTGCCTTGGTATTTAAGCGCAGATCTATTCCATAGGCATCAGCAAAATCTGCACGGCAAAGCGTTAAGTCCTTGGCTGATTTACCAGTGAAATATTCGGTTAAATGTACACGGTCATAGGCTAAACGCGGTTCTTCTGCCAAGATGGTGATTTCAACCTCATCCCCTGCATGTTCAAGCACGGATTCAATAAATTTGTGTCCAACCATGCCATGGCCAATCATTACCAGTTTCATATTGTTTCTCCTATTCTTTTAATCTATTTAAGCCATGTTGTTGCGTTCAAGTACTGCCTGTTCAAACAATTTTTGTTCCTTCTCTTTATGTTCAACCGAGAAACGGATCATCAGAACAAAACTTGCTGCAATCACAACCAGGCCACCCAGCACCATTAACGTGGTTTGAATATCCAGCATGCCTTTGAGCAAGAAACCTGCTGCCACGGCACCAACATTGCCGCCTGCACCAATAATGCCGGCCACACCGCCTAGAGCATCACGGTCAATGAAAGGAACCAGCGCATAGGTGGCGCCACAGGCCATATGAGTGAAGAGTGCAAATACCGTCATGACAAGAATTGCAAGAACTGCGGTATTCATTTGTGAGAACACGATCAGGAACAGGCCTTCCATCAGGATCATGCCAAATAGCACTTTGGTACGGCCATCCAGGCCTTTTTTGGTGGCTACCTTGTCTGAAACGATGCCACCCAAAGCACGGGCAAACAGGGCCAGTAAACCAAAGATCCCCGCCGCCATGCCGGCTTCTTTTAAGCCAAAGCTGAAATGTTCAACGTAGTACATCGCCACAATGTTATGAATGAAGATTTCAATACCGAAGCACGCCGCATAAGCTCCAAACAGAATCCAGACGCGGTAGTTACGTGCAGCGTGCATCAGAATCGCCATGCCACCTTTTTTCTCACTTCCGACTTGAATGCCTTGCGCACGAAGTTCCTTAAAGTTACCTTGCGGACAGTCTTGGGTAAATTTCCAGTACAGTGCGCCGACAATCACCATCATCAAGCCCGGAACAATCAGTGCAATTCTCCAGCCCATGGCTTGCTCAACGCCGAACATCACCAAAGCAGCAAGCATTAATGGCATCAACGCCTGTGTGGCACCACCACCCGCATTCCCCCAACCTGCTGATGCCGCATTGGCCGTACCCACCACATTCGGTGCGAACATAATACTGGTGTGATATTGGGTGATGACGAAGCTGGCACCAATCGCGCCAATCAGCAAGCGGAAAAACAGGAATGATTCATAACTGTTGGCCGATGCCACGCCAAACACCGGTATACTGCCAATGACCAGCAATGCGGTATAGGTTTTGCGTGGACCATACTTGTCACACAAAGGTCCCACAATCAGCCGGACTAAAATGGTAATGGCAACGGCAGCAATATTGATATTGGCAATCTGGTCTTTGGTGAGATGAAATTCACCGGCAATTACCGGCATGAGCGGTGCACAGGCAAACCAGGCAAAGAAGCAGACAAAAAAGGCGAGCCAACTCATGTGGAAGGCTCTCATTGCTGCGCTGTTAAAACTAAAAAGACTTATTTTTGTTGCTTTTTTTTCATATAAATTTGAAGACATGGCCTTCTCCTTCCTGAACTGAACGTATTGGGTTATCTGCCATACGGATAGCTGCATAACAGATTCGATCAGAACGGACGTCGTTGGCCGTCTTACAAATTTTTTTAGAGTCGTCTTTGACTCACCAGAGAATAAGCAATGACTGTGCCAACAATAAAATAAAACGACCAACTTATTATTTTTAATCATTTTTTATTTAATTTTTATCATTATTCAAACTGGTGAAATTCTTCGTCTTCCCTTTTGAATATCCAATTGGCTCGTCTTAGCAACTGCACTTGTGCTTCCTCATGGCGCATTTTTGCATCAAGACGGGGCAGCACCAGATAACATTCAACTTTTATGTCTGATTTTTATATAAAAAAAGAAATTTATTAATTTTGGCATTTAAATTGCTTTCATTTAGGGAGAAATTTTTCTGGCTCTGCTTGATGGTATTTAGCTCAATATGCCAAAACTGAAAATTGCACTGATTGATGACGATCAAGAACGTGCCAACTATATAAAAGCGTCCCTGATCGAACATCATTTCGAGGTGGTGGCTTGCCTGACCATCGACCATTTAAGCCTGTTCCGTTTAGAACAGTTACATGCCGATGTGATTTTGCTGGATATGGATCATCCCCATCGTGACATTATTGAAAGTTGTGTCAGCCAGTTCGATTTACCCACCGTGCTGTTTACTAAAAACAGTCATAAAGACACCATTAAAAGCGCCATTGATGCCGGAGTCACGGCGTATATCGTGGATGGCATTGATCCGGCAAAACTGCAAAACATTCTGGAAATTTCGATTGCACAGTATAAAAAGCATAAAAAATTACTGGATGATCTGGAAGAGACCAAAAATAAACTGGCCGACCGTAAAGTGGTCGATCAAGCCAAAGTGCTGATGATGCAATTGCATTCCCTGACGGAAGAACAGGCATTTCAATTACTCAGAAAAAATGCCATGAGCCACCGTATGACCATTGGCGAAATGGCACGGCGCTTACTGGATGCCCAACAACTGTTACAAAACCAATTCAAGGAATAAGCCATGACAGATTTAGAAAAAACCCAAATCCAGATTGGCTACATTCCTTTGCTTGACTGTGTCGCCGTGCTTTGGGCCAAGCAGCGTGGTTTTTTTGAGGAAGCGGGTTTAGAGGTCACGCTGGTGAAGGAAGCGTCTTGGGCCAGCTTAAGAGACCGGTTGGCCTTTGGTTTTTTAGATGCTGCACATTGCCTGTCTGCCATGCTTCCTGCCGCAGCACTAGGCGAAGACCAGCTGGGTATTCCCTTGCAAACGGCATTGGTCCTCAGCCATAACCGTGCCTTTATCAGTCTGAGTCAGAAATTGTGTTTTGATCTGCAGATTTCAGAACAAGATCATGCCCGGCAATCGGCCGAGAAAGTTGTTTCAGCCATACAAGCACAGCAACCGATTCAGCTGGCGCATGTATTTAAGCAGTCGATTCATCATTATTGCTTAAGAGAGTGGTTAGCCCTTGCCAATCTTGAAATTGCAGAAAAAATCAAGCTCACGACCCTTCCGCCTCCTTATATGGTCGAAGCCTTGAGGAGTCATGTGATTGACGGTTTCTGTGTCGGAGAACCGTGGAACACACAAGGAGAACTGTTGGGACTCAGCCAGATTGTGGCCAGCAGTCAGGAGATTATTCCCAAGGTGGCCGATAAGGTGCTGGCAGTCACTGCCGACTGGGCAGCACAACATCCGCATACGCATCGTGCTTTAGTGGCGGCGATTGAAAAAGCACAGCAGGAATTACAGGTGCTTGACGACTATACCGAGGTCTGGAAAATGCTGATGGATTTCAATATTGTGCAATTTCAATGCTCTGACAGCATCCATGTAAAAAAATTCCACTCCATTCAGACAATTATCCGTAACTTTGTGAATGAATCATCAGCACCCAAACTGGAAGATTTTCACTGGCTGATTCAGCAAATGCTGAAATGGGACCAGATTCGCCTGAGTGACCAGAGTATTGACCAGATCAGCCAGAACTGTATTTTATCTTTCGATCCTTAAAAAACCATTTCTATTGGACCAATGCCCCCGCTTACTCACCTGAACAGGCAGCTGGGGCTAAATGATTCATTTTGGTTAGATTTCAGTTGAATCCACGTTTGATCTTTTATTTTTATTTGCGCGATTTTCCACAATTTTTCTCCACATTTTTACGTTATCTTACGCGCCAAACGACATCTGGAACATTGAATAATGAAACGCATACAGCCGCGTTGGAAATTAAGTGCATTAAGCTGTGCCTTGTTTGCTTTTATGTCCCCCACTTGGGCTGCCGATAGCACCGCAGATACAACTACAACAGACAGCAGTGCCCCCCAGGCCGCTCCGGTACAAACCCTGGCGACTTTAAAATTTGAAGCTGCACCCGCCCAGGCCAAAGACCCGGATATCAGTGCGGTGGCGAAAACCATTGTCACTCGGGAAGAAATGCTGCAATTTGGCGATCAGTCGGTAAATGATGCCCTACGTCGTGCAGCCGGTTTTCAGATGCCCGTGCCAGGACAAGGTCCGCGTGGAGGTGGCGGTGCTTCAGGTATGCGTTTTCGGGGTGGCGGTGCCCCGGTATTTTTAATCAACGGCGAACCTGTTCAAGGCGGCCCGCGTGGAGGCATGTCGGTGGTGGACAGCATCACCCCGGACATGATTGAACGGATTGAAATTACTAAACAGCCAAGTGTCGCTCAGGCCTCTGTGGCATCTTCCGCCGTCATCAATATTATTCTGAAACAACCCTTGGATGATGCCCGCATCAGCGGAACGATCCGTGCCGGCTATGGTTTGGCGAAATCAGATCAAAAAGAAGAACAACGTAAAAATATCAGTGTTCAGGCCGATGGTCGTGATAATGCCTGGCTATACAGCATGTCTGCCAACCAGATGTGGAATGACACCACTTCGATCACCCAGACTCAAACCAGTAATGAAACACGTGAACAAAAACGCGTTACTGAACGCAAATCACAAATGCTGACACCGCGTGTTGAATATGAACTGGATGACCAGCAAAAACTGGTTGCCGAACTGTTCTATCGCAACAATGAAAGTGACGGTAGCCGCGGTGATCAGATGCAAAACGACAAGAATGACAGCATCCGTTTAAATACCCGTTATGAACGCAAGGACAAGGGCAACTCGGACAAGATTCGTCTTTCTGTAGAACAGCAGAATGAAACCGAATCGACCCGATCGCCACTATTCAGCAGCTATACGGATGAAACCGTGAATGAATATGGGGCGGCTTATGATGGGGTGCGTAAGTTTGATGAAAACAGACAACTGAAGTTTGGTATGGATCTTCGTTCCAGTGAGCTTGAAAGCAATATTGCCGATACACTCGATGAACAGCGTTATGCACTCTATACCGAAGGCAGCTGGAAATTTACCGACCGGCAAACCCTCACCCTGGGGGCACGTCAGGAATGGATCAATCGTTCCGGACTGGTGGATTATAGTGACCAGCACTTCAGCCCTGTTTTGGCTCATCGCTTCGATTTTGATGATCACTGGTCACTGCAAACCAATATCAGCCAGGCATTCCGCAGTCCAAAAACCGACCAGCTGCTGCCTACGGTTTCAATTTCTACCGACAGCGATGCCGGCAGCCTGAATAACCCGGACCGGGGCGGCAATCCAAATTTACGTCCGGAAAAAATTACTGCCTTTGAATCGACCCTGGGTTATAACACCCCGGCAGGCGGTATCAACATCACAGCCTATCAACGTGAAATTGACGACTATATTGAGAAAGTGATTCGTCAGGAAAACGGCCGTTTTGTTGAAAGACCGATTAACCAGGACAATGCCACCACCTACGGGGTTGAAGTTGCTGCTCGCTATGCATTGAAACAAACGGAAAATGGGCATTCATTGATGTTGAATGGTCAACTGTCGACGGTACGCGCAAAAATTGAAGATGCCAATCATCAGGAACGTTTAGCCAGTGATGTGGCCCCTTATACAGCAAGTGCCGGTTTGTCTTATAACTATCAGCCTTGGCGTGTTTCCAGCAGTATCAATCTGAACTATGTTCCTGAATTTACCCGTGCCCTGGATAACCAGCCCTATGACCGTACCAGCAATGAGCGCGTCAATATGGATATCAGTGTGACAAAACGCTTTGATGATGGTTGGGCAACGACCCTGAGTGCACGCAATATCTTGAGTACAGATTATAAAGAGCGTTTAAATAATCAATCTGATGGCAGCCTGTATGAATCACGGGTGAATCAGGCCATTCCCAGTGTACTACTCAGTGTAGAAAAGAAATTCTAAACTGAAAGATAAAAACCGGTGCCAGACATTAATGCCAGTCAGTTAAGAAATTGACTGGCATTTTTCTTTTTTAAATTCATGATTATATTTGATATGTAGGAAAGTCATCCGCAACTGTTTGAGGCCGGACTATAATAAAAAATGATTGTTTCTGCGACAAATTTTCTAGTTGATAGTAGTTGACGAGTTTTGCGGAGGACAAATGCCTTTGGTTACTTTGGGCGAAACCAAAGTAACAAATGAGCTGCAAGGGTTTGATTGAAAATGGTAAGACTCCGCCATGACTTACTAAAAAATTAAAGAGTTTATTTCTAAACTCCTTAACTGATCAGCATTAGTTCCAGACACCGGTTTTTATCACAAGCTATTCGTTGTATTTACGCCTGTTGTGGATGAAGTTGATCGCCCTTTTGCTATGGGCTACTCAATTGTCTCATTCATTTGAGCTTTAAACCGACAGTCCCTTAAGCAAACTCGCTATTCTTAAAGTATGTTGCTTATTTCCTTTTTGCTCTATGACCTTATGTTCAATACGCCAGAGATAGTCAAAAATTTCAGACTCGCTTGCATTTTCATTCAGCATATTAAAAATTTTGGGTAAATAATCCTCATATTCATCCCGCATGGAAGGGTTACAGCAAATCCCCAAGGGATCCCATTCCTGCAGTAAAATTTTATGTATGGCATGTAATAATTTGACATCTTTATTTTGTGTGGCTTCCATACATCCCCCTACACTTCATCATAATATTCATATAAATAAAATATTTTTTTCAATGAAAGATAATCTATTCATAAAAGAAAAATATCTGTATCGCACTTTCAGATTTGTCCTTAACTTTTTCTTGTTCCTAAAAAATGATTTTTAAAATTATCTTTCACTCTAAAAGTTTTATCATTCATTCAAGCTAATTCCAACCCCCTTCCACATTTTAATTTTCTACAATTCCTGCATCAAAAATATCTAAAATTTAAATGGTAGGTTTTTGGTAGGTGGGATTTTTTTACGCTTCATTGAATACTCAAATCACGGTGAGGGTCACCGATAATACAACGAATGGTAGAAGGAATCGCACCATGGCTTTTAAAAATATTGCAGATCAAACCAACGGTTTTTATATTCCCTGTGTTTCACTTTTCGGTCCAGGCTGTGCCAAAGAAATTGGCGCAAAGGCACAAAGTTTAGGCGCAAAAAAAGCCTTAATTGTAACTGATGCCGGTCTGTTCAAATTTGGTGTGGCAGATACCATTGCCGCCTACTTAAAAGATGCTGGTGTAGACAGTCACATTTTCCCGGGCGCAGAGCCTAACCCAACCGATATCAACGTGCATAACGGCGTACAGGCCTATAACGAGCATGCCTGTGATTTTATTGTGTCCTTGGGTGGCGGTTCATCGCATGACTGTGCCAAAGGCATTGGCCTGGTGACAGCGGGTGGCGGTCATATTCGTGACTACGAAGGGATCGATAAAAGTACAGTTCCAATGACGCCGCTGATTGCGATTAACACTACAGCCGGTACGGCATCTGAAATGACGCGTTTCTGTATTATTACCAATACCGAAACCCATGTAAAAATGGCGATTGTGGACTGGCGCTGCACCCCATTGATTGCGATTGATGATCCTAAACTGATGGTGGCAAAACCTGCGGCCTTAACTGCAGCAACCGGTATGGATGCCTTGACGCATGCCGTTGAAGCTTATGTCTCTACAGCTGCCACTCCCATTACCGATGCCTGCGCAGAAAAAGCGATTAGCATGATTAGCGAATGGCTCAGCCCTGCCGTTGCCAATGGTGAAAACCTGGAAGCGCGTGATGCCATGAGCTATGCACAATATCTTGCAGGCATGGCTTTTAACAATGCATCGCTCGGTTATGTGCATGCCATGGCGCATCAGCTCGGCGGTTTCTATAACTTGCCGCACGGTGTATGTAATGCCATTTTGCTGCCGCATGTCTGCGAGTTTAACCTGATTGCCTGCCCTGACCGTTATGCCAAAATTGCCCAGCTCATGGGGGTAAATACAGAGGGCTTAACCATAACTGAAGCGGCATATGAAGCCATCCAGGCAATTCGCCAGCTTTCAGCCTCAATCGGTATTCCATCAGGTTTAGCCGAACTGGGGGTAAAAGAAGCTGATTTAGGCATCATGTCTGAAAATGCACAGAAAGATGCCTGCATGCTGACTAACCCGCGTAAAGCCACACATGCACAAGTGGTCGATATCTTTAAGGCAGCTTTGAAATCCAATGCATCGGTAGTCGATTTTAAAGCAGCCGTATAGACCTCCATGTAAGTCTTCTCTCCTATCTTTTGACTTACATTTTTGGCAACCCACATTCCCGTTCCAGTCTGGAGCGGCTGAGGAAATCGTCTTGAACCGGCTGTTTCCTCAACTGATCCCTTGGACCCTGTATAACACGGGGTCAGGAATGGGGTTGCTTTTTTTTATTAAAATAATTCAATTTGACAAATTACTGCCCATCATGAAGGATAAGAAAAACCGATGTTTCCAAATGAGTATAACAATGACAAATGGTACAATCACAAATGGCACCCTTGAACCGCTTTACCAGCTGGATGTATTAGGTCCAGGCTATGAACAGGCCACGCTGGACTTTCCCGATGATTATGAAGGTCAAGTCACTGCAACTTTAATTCGAAAAAAAGCAGCGCAAACCACCCCTAAAGCTGTTTTATATATTCATGGTTTTATTGATTATTTTTTTCAAACCGAAATGGCAGAACGGTTTAACCAGCATGGTTTTGACTTTTATGCGCTAGAT
This sequence comes from Acinetobacter sp. G11, assembly GCF_049808495.1. NCBI lineage: Bacteria > Pseudomonadati > Pseudomonadota > Gammaproteobacteria > Moraxellales > Moraxellaceae > Acinetobacter > Acinetobacter sp. G11. The sequence goes on along the minus strand of NZ_JBNCAT010000023.1, from coordinate 18,104 downwards.
TTACGCAAATATGGCCGCTCACATCTGCCCCATCAAAAATATTATAACGTCCGCGAAATGTCGGAATATGATGCCGAGATTAGCCAAGCCTTAGACATTATAGGTGCAGAAGGACATGATACGGTGCTGCTCTGTGGACATTCGACTGGCGGCTTGACCACCACACTTTATGCCGCCCATCATCCCGATCATCCATTAATTAAAGCACTTTGGGTCAATAGTCCCTTTTACGACTTTAATATGAACCCGATCAAGAAAAAATTGGGGCTGCCTAATTTAAGTCGCGTCGGCAAAATCTGCCCGGATTTAAAGTTCCCCAGCGAACTGAATAAATGGTATGTGACCAGTCTGCACCACAGCTTGAAGGGAGAATGGGACTTTAATCTGGAATGGAAACAAGTCACTTATCCTATGGTTCGCCTGAGTTTTGTCCGGGCCATTTTTGAAGCACAAAAGGAAATTCATCAAGGCGTGAGCTTAAATGTCCCGACTTTGGTGATGCATTCCCATCAAACCAAAAATCCGAAAAAATGGCATAAATATGCTCAAACCAGTGATGTAATTCTAGATGTCAAGCACATAAAAAAATATGCCCAAAAAATAAAAGGAGATGTCACCATCAGCGAAATAAAAGATGGCTTACATGACTTGGTACTGTCAGAAAAATCGGTGCGCGAAACTGTCTATCAACAACTGTTTGAATGGTTAAAGCAGAAAGGCTTATAAAGACAATTATCCGATATCAGCATTAATTGTCTTTATATTTCAGCAAGGTTTGATGCACGGGGTGAGTTTTTGGCATCAGTTCAATCAAGCGCTCCACCGCATCAATCGCTTCTGGAAAATGTGCCACGTGTTTAAGCAAAACATCGGTTTCATTGGCTTTAAAAATGGCATGACTTAAACGCGATTCCAGACAATCACGCCAGGCACATAAAAATGGGCTTTCCGTTTTTGCCAGAAAAACACCGGTACACAGTTTTAAGGCAGAATCGATATATCCGGCATCAAGAGACTGTTCGGTCAGTAAAAAGTCAGCTTCGACATGTGCCAATAAACGATAAGGCCTGGAACCCAGCATACCGCCTAGAATATCGCGCAACTGTGACATTTCTGCCTTTAAGGTGCCGATGCTGACTTTGCGTTCACCGTATAAGGCCTGATGTAAACTGTCCAGGCTTAAACCTTGCGGACACAAAGCCAGAATGGTCAAAATTTCGATTTGTCTTGGCGTGAGCACCAGGACCTTGCCATTAAACAACACTTGCGGCACGGAAAAAGCCCGGATAAACAGGCGCTGTTTTTGATATTCAAGTAATGCCGACTGAATAATCGAGGCACAGCGTTCAGCTGCAAGCAGGCCCAGACTATTATGCTTTTGCCAGGTGGTCGACAGGTCAATCACCCCTAAAACCTGTTTGGAATAGGGATCAACAATCGGTGCTGCATAACAGACCCAATCATGAATGGAAGACATGTAATGCTCATTGGAAAACACACAGCTCGACTGCTGGGTTTTAAGTGATAAAGCCAAGGCATTGGTTCCGACCAGTTCCTCGCGCCACTGCCCGCCTTCGATAAAATGCACGCTTTCGGCTGCACGCTGCATTTGTGGGCTCGACGCTGTCCAGATGATGGTACTGCCGATATCTCCAACCGCCAGCACCATGGAAGATTGTTCAGCAATATGTTTTAAATCCTGCATACAATGTTGCAGGGCTTGTGCCAGGCCCGAAGGATAGGTTTCTTTTTGTAAATGAACCAAGGGCGCAGCTGCACGATCTTTTGGGATTTCAGCAGAAGTTGAGCGTTGCCAGGAACTGACAATGCTTTGGCCCAATTGTTCCGCGTGCAAGGGAGAAAGACTGCTACTTTGTCTAAATTGCTCAATTTTCTGTCTTTTTTGCATCAAACTTTGCTTATTCATCATTCCTTATTCTCACAACAATTCATGACTTACATCCACTGTAATCTTTATTTTTTAAGACTGTTTGGAAAGATTGTAAACCTTCTTGTCTCCAACCTTTCTCCAACCTTATTCCCTGTATGCTAATCAAATAATGTACAAAAGTACCTTATACCAAAGCTGTAGATACAGCTTCTCCACACGAGAATAAGCAAAGGAAAATACATATGCGTTACGTCGATCCTAATCAACCCGGTTCAAAAGTTCAGTTTAAGGCCCAGTATGAAAACTTCATTGGTGGACAATGGGTCGCTCCTGTAAAAGGAGAATACTTTGACAATATTTCTCCTGTAGATGGCAAAGCCTTCACCAAAGTTCCGCGCTCAAGCGTTGAAGATATCGAACTGGCACTCGATGCAGCGCATAAAGCCAAAGCACAATGGAACAAGTCCTCTCCGACTACCCGTTCCAATATCCTGTTAAAAATTGCCGACCGTTTAGAAGCCAATCTGGAACTGTTGGCGGTTGCAGAAACCTGGGATAATGGTAAGCCGATTCGTGAAACCCTGGCGGCAGACATTCCTTTGGCGATTGACCATTTCCGTTATTTTGCCGGCTGTATCCGTGCACAGGAAGGCGGCATTTCAGAAATAGACGAAGATACCATTGCCTACCATTTCCATGAGCCTTTAGGTGTGGTCGGACAGATCATTCCGTGGAACTTCCCGATTTTAATGGCGACCTGGAAACTGGCACCGGCTCTGGCTGCGGGTAACTGTATTGTTTTAAAACCTGCTGAGCAAACTCCGGCAAGTATTTTGGTCCTGGTTGAACTGATTCAGGACCTGCTACCGGCAGGCGTACTAAACGTTGTGAACGGTTATGGCATTGAAGTGGGCCGCCCACTGGCTACCAACCCGCGTATTGCCAAAATTGCATTTACCGGCTCAACAGCTGTGGGTCAGCAGATCATGCAATATGCAACCGAAAATATTATTCCAGTCACACTAGAGTTGGGCGGTAAATCACCAAACATTTTCTTTGAAGATATCATGGCTCAGCAAGATGACTACCTGGAAAAAGCGCTGGAAGGCTTTACCATGTTTGCGCTGAACCAGGGGGAAATCTGTACCTGTCCATCACGTGCGTTAATTCAGGAAAGTATTGCTGACCAGTTCCTGGAGATGGCAGTAGAGCGGGTAAAACGCATTAAAACCGGTCATCCGCTGGATACCGACACCATGATTGGTGCTCAGGCATCGCAAGAGCAGCAGGATAAAATCTTGGGCTGTATTGCCACAGGCCGTGAAGAAGGTGCTGAATTGCTGACTGGTGGCGGTGAACGCCGTGAAGTGGGCCAAGGCTTCTACATTGAGCCGACCATTTTCAAAGGTACCAATGACATGCGTACATTCCAGGAAGAAATTTTTGGACCGGTACTGGCAGTGACCACCTTTAAAGATTTTGATGATGCCATCCGAATTGCCAATGACACCATTTATGGTTTGGGTGCGGGTGTCTGGTCACGTTCTGCGCATACCTCTTACCGTGCGGGCCGTGCAATTGAAGCTGGTCGTGTATGGACCAACTGTTATCACATCTACCCTGCGCATGCCGCTTTCGGTGGTTATAAAAAATCAGGGATCGGACGTGAAAACCACAAGATGATGCTAGATCATTATCAGCAAACCAAAAACTTGTTGGTCAGCTATGCCACCAAGCCAATGGGCTTCTTCTAACATAACCTTGTATAAAGGATATCAAAAGCGAACTTCGGTTCGCTTTTTTTGCTTTAAATTGCAAACAATCCAAGAGAAATCTTCATTTTTCTGGCTATTCAGGCTAAATTGCACTTATTCCTGCCCTCTTAGAAAAATAGTATATGACTACAGCATCTCCAGACTTTCCCGACACCATTTATGCCATTCAGCATCTTGCTTTTGAAGATCTGGGTGCATTGGAAGATATATTTTATCAACTGGGCTTTCGGGTACGTTATTTTGAAGCCGGCGTAGATGACTTAAGTAAAGCATTTCAGCATAAAGGCTTAACTATTATTTTAGGTGGACCGATTGGGGTTTATGAAACAGAGGACTATCCATTCTTACAACAAGAAATAGACTTACTTAAAGTTCGCTTAAAAGAAAATTTGCCAACTTTAGGCATTTGTCTGGGTGCCCAACTGATTGCGCATGCCTTGGGAGCCAAAGTCTATGCAGGCCATCAAAAGGAAATTGGCTGGAGTCACTTAAGCCTGTCCAATACTGAACATAACCTGCTTACACCCTTAATGGATACCCCGGTATTACACTGGCATGGCGATACTTTCGATTTACCTGAACAGGCTGAATTATTGGCCAGTTCAGCAATTTACCCCAATCAGGCCTTTGCGATAGGTAAAAATATTCTGGCCTTGCAATTCCATATTGAAGTTGCAGCAGACAGTCTGGAAAAATGGCTCATTGGCCATACCTGCGAATTGCGCAAAGCCAATATCTCCATTCCTGCTTTGCGGGCAGACAATCAACGCTATACGCATGCCTTAGAAATGCAGGCCCATTCTGTATTGCAGGCATATCTCCAACAGATTTCAGCAATTTAAAGAAAAATTTCAATAAAAAAAGCACCATCTTAATGGTGCTTTTTTATGAGCCACTTCGAACTTATTTTTTCGCAGGAACAGAGGCTTCAGTGGTAATGTTTACCGTGATTTTATCGCCCACATTTGGAACATAAGCGCCTACGCCAAATGCTGAACGGTTAAAAGAAGTCGTTGCATTGAAACCAATAGACTCTGCTTTAGTCATTGGGTGTACGCCCTGTTTGTTTAAGACTGCATCTAAAACCACCGGTTTGGTTACATCTTTTACGGTCAGGTTACCCGTGATTTTGTATTTGTTTTTACCTAAAGCTTGAACCTTGGTACTTTTAAAAGTGATGTTAGGATATTTGGCTGCATCAAAAAAATCTGCTGTTTTTAAATGCTCATCCAATGCTTTGACATTGGTATTTAAACTCGATAAAGGAATAGTCACATTCACAGATGAATTTGCAGGTTTTGCATTATCAACGTTAATGGTACCTTGAATGTCGCTAAAGTTTGCAGATGGGGTAGAAAAACCAAAATGGTTCCAGCTAAATACAGTCGCTGTATGGGTTGGGTCAATTTGGTAAGCTACAGGCTTTGCCAAAGACAATGTTGCTACCGATGCTACCGCCAAACCTAAAGTTATTGCTTTGAAATTCATGTGTCATTATCTCGCTTTGGAATGGTTATTAGTCTATACCTTTCTTATCTTAATTCACCGATATACATAAAACGATATGTTGCAAGAATAGAACAATTAACGGTTATCTAGCCCTATAAATGAAATGATGAAATCACCTAATCTTAATATATTGATACTCAATCATAAATTGTTTTAAACCCTGATCCGCAACTTTATTGGTTTTGTCGCTTCTGTCTGTTTTTATTAAAAATTTCATACAAAAATATACAGTTGATAAAAATCATGATCAAATCATCAAAATTGAGCTATGCCTAACTGATGATTTTTAAATGTCCAAAATAATCAAAGCCCCGACTGGGGCTTTTTAAAGGTTTTTCATCTTTATAACTTTTCAACCAGAATACGGTCGATTTGCTTCAAGCCGGTATGCTTTTCATGATTCTTACGGCGAATCTTAATCACCTTGTCTTCCTGCAAGTCTTGCAGCATCAGTTCAACCGCAACCATGGCATCAAGTTCGAGGTCTGCACCAATCCATTTCTGTTCACCAGCATCCATCAGGACAATTTCATCATTAATCTGATCATAAAGGCTCATATTTTCCTCACTTGGGGCAATCATGCACCCCGGGCTGAATACTGTATGAATGAATTAATTTTAAACCTGTAGCTTTAAATCATTCGTTACAAATCGTTATTTTGCAATAAAAAACGCCCCTTCTACTGGGGCGTCTTTTAACCGGCTAATCGAATCGATTAAGCGGTAATTTCTTTCACTGCTGCAACCACTGCTTCAGTGGTAATACCGAAGTATTGGAACAAATCTTTTGCAGGCGCAGATTCACCGTAAGTGGTCATCCCGATCACGCGACCATCCAGACCCACGAATTTCCACCAGTAATCCACATGCGCAGCTTCAACGGCTACACGCGCACGAATATGAGATGGAAGAACCGCTTCACGGTAAGCTGCATCCTGTTTCACAAACTCTTCTGCACACGGCATAGACACTACACGCACACCTTCAAGCTGCGCATAAGCTTCCATTGCCAATGAAACTTCAGAACCTGTGGCAATAATGATGGCTTTTAATTCACCTTTTTCTTCAGCCAGAACATAACCACCTTTAGCAACGTTCTCAATTTGCGCTTGAGTACGGGTCTGGAATGGCAAGTTTTGACGAGAGAAAATTAACGCGGTAGGACCTTCACTACGTAACAATGCAGATTTCCATGAAATAGAAGCTTCTACAGTGTCACATGGACGCCAGGTATTTAAGTTTGGCGTGCCACGTAAAGAGGCGATCTGTTCTACCGGTTGATGCGTAGGACCATCTTCACCCAGACCGATTGAGTCATGGGTATAAACGTGGATGACACGCTGTTTCATTAATGCAGACATACGTACTGCATTACGCGCATATTCCATGAACATCAGGAATGTTGCAACGTAAGGGATGAAACCGCCATGCAGTGCTACACCGTTGGCAATTGCAGTCATACCAAATTCACGTACGCCGTAGTGAACATAGTTACCCGCCGGATTGTCTTGTACGCCTTGCGCACCTTTCCAAAGCGTCAGGTTAGAACCTGCCAGGTCAGCAGAACCGCCCAGAACCTCTGGCAATAATGGTACAAGTGCCTGAAGTGCATTCTGGCTGGCTTTACGGGTTGCAATGGTTTCTGCTTTTGCATTCACTTCAGCAATATAAGCATCTGCTTTAGCAACGAAGTCAGCCGGTAATTCACCGCTTAAACGGCGTTTAAGTTCAGCTGCTTCAGTTGGGTATTTTGCGGCATATGCTGCAAAAGTTTCGTTCCATGCAGATTCAGATTGAGCGCCTTTGTCTTTGGCATCCCAAGCTGCATAAACGTCAGCAGGAATCACAAATGCTTCTTCTTTCCAGCCCAAAGCTTCGCGAGTCAATGCGATTTCGTCGTTACCCAGTGGCGCACCGTGGCAATCTTCTTTACCTTGTTTGTTTGGTGAACCCAGGCCAATAATTGTTTTACAGATAATGATGGTTGGCTTAGCCGTTTCCGCTTTTGCTTCTACAGTTGCCTGACGGATCGCATCGCTATCGTGACCATTCACTTTAATCACTTGCCAGCCATAAGATAAGAAACGTTGTTCTGTATCGTCAGAGAACCAGCCTTCAACTTCACCGTCAATAGAAATGCCGTTGTCGTCATAGTAAGCAATTAATTTACCTAGACCCAAAGTACCCGCCAGTGAACATGCTTCATGTGAAACACCTTCCATCAAGCAGCCATCACCCAGGAAACAGTAAGTGAAATGGTCTACAACCTGGATGTCGTCTTTGTTGAATTGAGCAGCCAAGGTTTTTTCAGCTAAAGCAAAACCAACCGCATTGGCAATACCCTGACCCAATGGACCAGTCGTAGTTTCAATCCCTGGTGCATAGCCTAATTCTGGGTGACCCGGAGTTTTAGAATGTAACTGGCGGAAAGATTTTAAATCTTCGATAGAAAGATCATAACCGGTCAAATGCAATAGCGCATATTGCAACATAGAACCATGGCCATTAGACAATACAAAACGGTCACGGTTTGCCCATTGCGGGTTTTGCGGGTTGTGATTTAAAAATTCGCGCCAAACGACATCAGCGATGTCTGCCATCCCCATCGGAGCACCTGGATGTCCTGAATTTGCTTTTTGCACAGCATCCATTGCCAATACACGAATTGCGTTTGCAATACGACGTTCGTTAAGCGGGGTTGTCATAGGTCAGAGTCCAACTAAATCGTTTAAAGAAGATGATGAATAGGAAAATTCAAAGCTGGCTATATTGTCTTAAAAAAACAGCAAGGGGTAAAGCCTAATAGCCAACATTTCGGCATTTATTCACCTCGGGGCATATTTTAATGCAGGCAAAGCTCAATTTCACATCATTTGCAGAGACTTGGCACACACGTAAATGCCTTGACCTATTGAGTTTAAAACTTATATATGACATTTGAACGAACAGTCCGCTGCCTTTTAGCGAGTGGATATATCATTCAACACCTCTATCATTCATAAAATCATTTTCATTTGCTGACGATTTGATAAATTTCCAATACAGAATGAAAACAGCTCAATTTTAGTTTCGCGAGAATGATGAATAAATGTGCAAAAAACCCAAAAAACTGAATTAAATTCAGCTCAAATAAAACTAACTGAAAAATTTACCCCCTGTTCATGGTTACTTTTTACTGGATGACTTTTATTCAAACCCTTCCCAGCAAGCTGGATCAAGTCTAAATCCCCGCCAAGAAAATAAATATAAGCAGCTAATATTTATCATCTTTTTAAATCATAAAGCTCTTTTATTATTCTCCATGAAAGTTTTTCAATTCAAAACAGTCTCACTTTTGAATTCCTGAGTAAATATTTGCTCAACAAAATTCATGAAGGGTAAATGCCAATTTTCAAACTCAATTTCACTGGCTTATCAGTTTTTTAGATGCCCATATCAATTAAAAAGTCATTGAATTGAAATAAATTCATCCATTTTTATCGTCTAGAACTGGTCCAAAAGTCCAACTCGATGTAACATATTGCGTCTTTTGAATTATTAACTGTGATAGGACTTATGCGCGAGTACGCTGTATTTACCTCGGAATCTGTAAGCGAAGGCCATCCGGATAAAATGGCTGACCAAATCAGTGACGCTATTTTGGATGCAATCTTAAAAGAAGACCCATATGCACGGGTTGCTTGTGAAACGCTTGTAAAAACGGGTGCGGTAGTACTTGCCGGTGAAATCACAACAACAGCGAATGTTGACTTCGAAGCGATTGTACGTCAAACCGTAAATGGCATTGGTTACCACCATTCTGACCTTGGTTTTGATGGTTCAACCTGTGCGGTAATCAACATGATTGGTAAGCAGTCTCCTGAAATTGCTCAGGGTGTAGACCGTCAAAAACCTGAAGATCAGGGTGCCGGCGACCAGGGCTTGATGTTCGGTTATGCCAGCCGTGAAACTGACGTTTTAATGCCAGCTCCAATTTCATATGCACACCGCTTGATGGAAAAACAGGCTGAGTTACGTCGCAATGGTTCTCTACCATGGTTACGTCCGGATGCGAAAAGTCAGGTGACTTTTGCCTATGAAAATGGCCTGCCGGTTCGTCTGGATGCCGTGGTACTTTCTACCCAACATGATCCTGAAATTTCACAAGCCAATCTTAAAGAAGCTGTGATTGAAGAAATCGTGAAAAAAATCATTCCTGCAGAAATGTTCCATGCAGACACCAAATTCCATATCAACCCGACCGGGATGTTTGTGATTGGCGGTCCTGTGGGTGACTGTGGTTTAACTGGCCGTAAAATCATTGTCGATACTTACGGCGGTATGGCTCGTCACGGCGGCGGTGCGTTCTCTGGTAAAGATCCATCAAAAGTTGACCGTTCAGCAGCTTATGCCGGCCGTTATGTAGCGAAAAATATTGTGGCAGCGGGTCTGGCAGATAAATGTGAAATTCAGGTGTCTTATGCAATTGGTGTTGCTGAGCCAACTTCTATTTCAATCAATACATTTAATACAGCCAAAGTGCCTGAAGAATTCATTATTCAATTGGTGCGTGAACACTTTGACTTGCGCCCATATGGCATTACCCGCATGTTGAACCTGATTCAACCGATGTACAAGCAAACTGCTGCTTATGGTCACTTTGGCCGTCAAGGTTCAGACACTGCATTTACCTGGGAAAAAACTGATAAAGTGGAAGCGCTTAAAGCCTCTGCCGGACTGTAATTTTTGCATCAAAAAGCCCACATTTTTGTGGGCTTTTTTATTTCTGCTTTAAAATAATATACAAAAGCTTAAAATGTTATGATCAATCATCTTTTTATGGCATAGGATAAAAACATGGCCGTTATTCTTCAAGTTGACTTCCCTTCTCAAGGTCCATTTGGGGCAGAAATGAGTCAAGCCTATCAGCAACTTGCCGAAAGCATTAATCAGGAAGATGGCCTGCTATGGAAAATATGGACAGAAAATAGTGCCAATCAGGAAGCAGGCGGCATCTATTTATTTGACAGCCAAGCCAATGCAGAAAAATACTTACACATGCACACTGCACGTTTGCAAAGTTTTGGCATCGATCATATACGTGGAAAAATTTTTGAAGTGAACCAGGCTCTATCTGCCATCAATCAGGCAGACTTTTTAAATATCTAAAAACTGATCCCCACAAAATCCTGATCATCAACAATCAGGATTTTTTCAATCCTTCAAACCGAAGTCTATTATTGTCTGGCACTAATCACTTCGAGTACCGAGGGTTGCACCGGAACGTCTTGATGATCCTGTAAATAAACATGGACAATCTTAAAAAGAATTACGGCTGCCAGGCAGGTTAAAATACAAAAAATCCAGAAACCGTAAGGACTTTTAATATTGTGTGAACCGCAATTTGTGCATTCTTTTTCGGTTGATTCCACAACCTTGTTACAACAGGCACAATGATATTGATATAACATAGGTATGCTCCTATCACTTTCTACTGTTTTTGTTTTTATTTTTCCACTCTTGGCACTGAGGGACTGGAGTCTCAATAAAATATTAAGCCAGTCTTTTGGGTAATACAAGCCTATTGAGTCACATGTAAAGTTCCCTAAGCAAAAACATCATCAAAATCAAAATAAATTATTAATTTTTATATAAAATTTAAAACCTCAAAATAAAGAATGATGATTTATCATACGCATACATCACCTTTTAATCTTGATATTTTTATCTCCACCTGCTGGCTCATATTTTTAGTAAAATAGCAGTAAATGACTAGGAGGATAGTATGGTTCAACTGATTAAAAAAGGCGGCTTACGCGAACGTGCCAACCGTAGTCGTAGTTATAAAGGTTCAGAAAATACAGAAACAACCTTAAAACCTAACCGTTATGTACAGCCACAAAAAAATGAGCAAGTCATATCCCCTGATCCCTCATCTATTCCTGCGACTGAAGATATCAGTACAGAGCATTAAAGCATGGTCAATGCGTCATACCATAACCAGATGGCAAAAATCAGGAATAATCCGCCCGAGATCACATCAATATAACTGCCCGAACGCTGATAGGCCATTTTAATTTTTGGCATGGATAAAATCAGCATGAGCAGAGCAAAGACCAAAAAGGTTTGTAGGGGAATAATAATGGCAAGCTGTGTTTTTAAATGGTTTGAAGCGGAAGAACTTAAGGCCAGAGAAAAGACACTACTAAAATAAATCAGCGTTTTGGGATTGGAGAGATTGGTCAATAATCCCGATAAAAAATAATTTTGCGTATCTGCTGTCGCAACCTGTTGACCATCCGCCTCTATACCGGTTTGCTGTTTCAAGGTTTTTAAGCCTCCTTTCAGCATGGCCCAACCCATCCGCGCCAAAAACAGCCCACCAACCAGCATCAAAATCTGTTGTATCCATGGAAACTGTTCAACCAGTACAGTGAAACCCAGCAAGGTCAGCACCACCCAAACTAGAATGCCAACTGAAATACCCAGAATAATCTTTAATGTATTCGCTCTGGAGGTCGATGCCGAACTTCTGGCAATCAATAGAACATCCGGTCCTGGGCTAAGCTGTGCAACAAAATGCAGTGCACAAATGGTCAAAAGCAGTGACATAGAAATAGAGGAGATTTTTTAAAAAACGTATTATATCGCTTGTTCAATTTTTTGCATGATTGTAGCTTTAAATAATTTAGATAAAAATCCAGAACATAAAAAAGCCGAATCCTCATGATTCGGCTTAAAAATATCATTTAAAAAATTATTTTTTCACATCTTTCATTTCAATTTTTTTCGCTTCGGGTGTCACTTCACGCGCTTCACCATCAATAATGCTGGAATCGCGACGCTGTGAACCGCCCTGTTGCATGTCTTGCATTTGACGCATTAAATCGGCAAATGGATTCTGACCCTGAGCATCACCACCCATGCCATTCATATTGCCCATCATGCCACCCATCATTTTATCCATCATGGCTTGCTGACGTTTGGCCATGGTTTTCATCATGACATTTTTAAATGCATTCTGAACGCCCGGAATCAAAATCAGTAATGCCAAAACATCGGTTATTAAACCTGGAATCAGTAGGAAAAAACCGGCCAGAATTTTAGGCAGATTATTGGTCAATGCAGGGTCGCCACTCATTTGCCCCATTTGCATCTGCTGCATTTGCGGCATTAAACCCGCTGAATATTTACGAATCAGGTTCATACCGATAAAAAAGGCTGCAACAAACCAGAAAAACACGTACCACATGCTGCCGACGAGGTCGCCCACGCCAATCCAGACAAAGACTTCCAGGATTAAGCCAACCAGTACAATAAGAAATAATTTCATGAAAATTAATCTAATCTCAACAAAATGAATAAGGTGTAGTCATTTACGGCTTAATCACCATCAAGCTTTTTTGCTACGCTTATGTAACAATATGGGCATTATTTTATTTTTAAAGGCTTTGCATGTCATTAATTATCGGTATTGACCCCGGTTCACGTTTAACAGGTTATGGCATCATCGAAAAAGATGGGCAGAAACTGACTTTTGTAGATGCAGGAACCATTCGTACCGAAACTCCGGAAATGCCTGAGCGTTTAAAACGGATTTTTGCAGGTGTGGAACGGATTGTTAAATTTCATGGCCCTACTGAAGCCGCAGTCGAACAGGTGTTTATGGCACAAAACCCGGACTCTGCTTTAAAACTCGGTCAGGCCCGTGGTGCAGCCATTGCGGCTTTGGTCAATCTGGATTTGCAGGTTGCTGAATATACGGCCCGCCAAATCAAGCAATCGGTCGTGGGTTATGGGGCAGCGGATAAAGAACAGGTACAGATGATGGTGATGCGGATTTTAAATTTAAGCATTAAACCACAGCAGGATGCTGCCGATGCACTGGCCGCAGCCATTTGCCATGCACATGCGTCAGGCAGCATGAGTAAAATGGCGGTACTGAATGCCTTAGGGGGCATGGCCCGTGGTCGTAGCCGATATAGTGTTCGCAGACGCTAAGTTCATTCATGAAAGATATGGCGCAAAATCCTGACGCATTTCCCGGACTGAGGGTTGCTTGCTATAAGTAAAAGTGATTCTCCGTCCAAAGTTCCTGACGTTCTTTTTCTGGCTCGGATCAATTCGGATAAATACCAGCTCATCCAGTTCGTTACGATGGTTAATTTCACAAATCATAATGGTCTGATTCTTTTCAATGATCTTATATTTATTGAATTCTTTTTGCACAATGTCTTTAAATGACCTGCTCGCTGAATCTGTATCAGCGCGCTGCGTATAAATAATTATGAATAGATCTCTTCCATAAATCAAAAAATGTTCAATATTAGATATTTTAATCAGCACGGCCTCATTTGATTGAGTTAATTTTTTTTACTTTCTCGTAGGCAATCTCTCTACTTTTGAAAGGTCAAAAGTAGACAAAAACCTTTTGTTTCCCATACACGACGTCCTTGTCGTGATGGGAAACGTGTGGCATCCATGCCACACTCATCAATCTAATATCGACTAAAATCTATTTTCAATTTCAACTTTACGAACAATTTATAGTTTTTAAAATGATTTATGGATTTATGATATCCACCACCAGATATTTATCCATCTTTCCCTCTTAACTCATTATTCTGATTGCGTTTTCATTGAGTACAATATTTTAAAATCTTTCAGGTTCGAATCTGGCTGAACGGGTGTTTGAATAATATGGGAAACTTCTGCCCGATAAGGCCCTGCCCAACTTCGCTGCACAAGTTCCTGAATAGTCAGTTCATCACCGACAAGCATGGCCTCCACTTCACCCGTGGGCAAATTTTTCACATAACCTTTCAGTTCTAATTCCAGAGCCTGCTGTTCAAACCAGCGACGATAACCCACGCCCTGCACCTTACCCTGAATTAACAATTTTAGCGCTTTATTCATCACAGCTTCCTGTATTGACCACATGATATACCGCGTCATGCATATGATGTGCCTGCAAACCCCGCATGCCCTGCTTGGCAAGTAAGTCTCCCGCCAAAGCATGCAAAGTCACGATTTCATGCAAATGAATTTTCCCGGCAAATTGGGCTTTTAAACTTGCAGTCATACCGGCCAGGACATCCCCCATACCGCCAGTTCCCATGCCCGCATTACCGGCGGTACAAATCCACAGCTGATCTTGTAGAATCAGACTGCCTGAACCTTTCAGTACCCATTGTCCGGCATATTTTTCCTGAAGTTGATGAATGGCGGCTATCCGGTCGCTTTCAACTTCTTTGACCGAGCAAGCTAACAATTTTGCTGCTTCACCCGGATGTGGTGTGGCATAAGTATCCGATTTTAATGCTTCTGGATGCTCGGCTAGAAACCACAGTGCATCTGCATCCAGCACGACCTGTAAATGATCGGCGGCATTGATTTTAGGGAACCATTTAAAATATTGCTGTTCCGACCAGCTGTCACGGCCAAGTCCCATCCCGAAACTCACCGCATCAACATGATCTAAAAGTTGCTGAATTTCGACTTTAGTCAAGGCATTGATATCACGCAGCATGATATTCGGTGCACGGGCCAAAATCGCGGTGTGATGTTTTTCATGGCAGACAATGGTGACTTTGCCTGCACCCGCACTAAAGGCCGATTCTGCCGCCATCATCACTGCGCCGCCCATATTTTCATGACCACCCACCACCAGCACATGGCCATAACTGCCTTTATGACCAAAAGCCTCACGCTGTGGCAGAGAAATAGACCTTGGCGAAAGCTGGGCAATCGGCTGTAATTCAGCATCGGCAGGAATGAGGGAAATCACCTCCACCTGTCCGGCAAACTCTTTGCCTTGACCGGTAAAAAGTCCTGCCTTTAAGCCTAGCGCGGTATAGGTATAATCTGCCTTAATAGCACAAGGTAAAGGCTGACCGCTATTGGCATGTAAGCCGCTTGGAATATCAATGGCGATTTTCAGGCCTGTCTGAGCATTAATTCCTTGAATGATCTGCTGCCAGTCTGCACCCAGCTCACGGTTTAAACCAATGCCAAACAGCGCATCAATATAGGCATTATATTTTTTTTGAAATGCAAACCCTGCATAGATGTTGATTTCAGCATCTACTGCCTCCTGACAGGCAGTGTGCAAATCTTTGGATGCACCCAATTCAGCTGCGTAAATCTCGACATCAAAACCGTATTGTTTTAGATATTTAGCCGTGAGATATCCATCTCCGGCATTATTGCCCTGCCCACAGCAAACTGCGATATTTTGTATATTCTGTTGCTGAAAAACAGGAACTAAGCGCCGTGCAATGCTCCAGGCCACTTGCTGCATGAGGCCATAAGAACTGTTTTGCCGGGCAAACCAGCGTTGCTCCCAGGCTTGAATACTTTGGCTATGATAAACAGGGCTATGGTAAACTTGCTGAGGCATTGTTCTTCCTTTTTTATATCATTATGGCTTCTTCCACAGCATCACAAAAAATTCCTTTAGATCAAACCGATCCTGAAGCGCTGAAGGCGTGGATTAAAGCCCAGGCATTGCAATTAGGCTTTAGTGATTGTGTCATTGCCAAACCGGATGCTCAAGAAGAATTGCCACGTTTTCAGGAATATTTGAAACGTGGCTACCACGGTGACATGAAATTTCTGCAAGAAAATCTAGAAAAACGTGCCGACCCGACTTTGCTGGTTCCGGGGACCAAAAGCATCATCTGTGTACGCATGAATTATCTGGTCGAAACACCTAAACCGCGTTATGTACCGGATGAACCGAATGCCGCCATCATTGCGCGTTATGCCCGTGGCCGTGATTACCACAAAACCATGCGCGGTCGCTTAAAGACTCTCGCCACGAAAATCCGGGAAAAGGTGGGAGATTTTGAATCCCGTCCCTTTGCGGATTCTGCGCCAATCTTTGAAAAGTCCTTGGCTGAAAATGCCGGCATGGGCTGGACCGGAAAACATACCCTGCTCATTCATAAAAAATCAGGTTCATTCTTTGTTCTGGGCGAGCTATTTACCTCGCTGGATTTGCCCTTTGATGGTCCAAGCAGCAAGCACTGCGGCTCGTGTACAGCGTGTATTGATATTTGTCCAACCCAGGCGATTGTTGAGCCCTACATGCTGGATGCACGTAAATGTATTGCCTATCTGACCATTGAATATCAAGGCATCATTCCTGAAGAATTGCGCCGCGGGATTGGCAACCGTGTATTCGGCTGTGATGATTGCCAGCTGATTTGTCCCTGGAACAGTTTTGCCAAGAAAGCCACAATTGAAGATTTTAATCCGCGGCATGGTCTGGATCAGGTGAGTTTACTGGACTTATGGCATTGGGATGAACAGACTTTTTTAGCCCATACCGAAGGTAGTCCACTACGGCGTACCGGTTACCAAAGCTTTATGCGTAATATTGCCATTGGTTTGGGTAATGCGCCTTTTTCCCGTGAAATTATGAAAACTTTAAAGCAAACTCGCGACCAGCATGATGAGATTGTGCAAGTCCATATTGACTGGGCAATTCAAGAACAGCGGGCCAAATCTAGTTCAATAATGAACCAGAATTAACAGCTGTCATTCCAGTTTTTTAATTTCAAGATACTGACAAAGTTTTGCCCTAATAAAAAACATAAACTCCAGATCAGGACAAACTTATAAAAATAATAAAAAAACTTTGCAGTGATATTTATATTAAACTGGTTCAGTTTGCGACTAAATATAAAATCTTACAATAAGCATAAATTTTAAAAACCCAGTGTGAGATACTCTTATTTTTGGTCGTTTATGCCTTTGGATTTGCCATAAATTATGTATGATAAACGCAATAATGAAGATGATTATGGAATTTCACTAATGAATGTACGTAATGACTGGACACGAGAAGAAATTCAGGATTTATATAACCGGCCTTTTTTAGATCTGGTTTTTGAAGCACAGCGCATTCATCGTGAACATTTTGCTGCAAATACCATTCAGGTCAGCACCCTGCTTTCAATCAAAACAGGTAAATGTCCGGAAGACTGTAAGTATTGTTCACAATCTGCACATTACGATTCAAAACTGGAAGCCGAAAAACGTATTGCCGTGGACAAAGTAATTCAGGAAGCCAAGGAAGCGCTTGCTTCTGGCTCATCACGTTTCTGCATGGGAGCCGCGTGGCGCAATCCGCATGAACGCGATATGCCCTATGTGCTGGAAATGGTAAGAGAAGTCAAGTCACTAGGTCTGGAAACCTGCATGACTTTAGGCATGCTTAATCAGTCGCAAGCAGAACGTTTAAAAGATGCCGGTCTCGATTACTACAACCACAATCTGGATACCTCACGCGAATATTATTCCAATGTGATCAGTACCCGTACCTTTGATGACCGTTTAAATACACTGGACTTTGTCCGTCAGGCCGGCATGAAAGTCTGTAGTGGCGGTATTGTCGGCTTGGGTGAAAGCAGTCAGGACCGTATTGGTTTGTTACATGAGTTAGCCACATTAGCGATTCACCCTGAATCGGTACCCATCAATATGTTGGTGCCTATTGAAGGTACGCCACTGGCTGATGTGGAAAAACTGGATGTCACTGAATGGATTCGTACCATTGCAGTTGCCCGCATTATTATGCCGAAGAGCTATATCCGCCTGTCTGCGGGTCGTGAATCCTTATCTGATTCTGATCAGGCACTGGCTTTTATGGCGGGTGCCAACTCGCTTTTCTCTGGTGAAAAACTTTTGACAACCCCGAATGCCGGTGAAGGCAAGGACAGACAGTTATTTAGCAAGTTAGGTTTAATCGCAGAAAAAGCCAAGCCAACAGTCAAAGAACTCTCCGTCGATGCCATGGCCAGTTAAACTGAGTAAATTAAAAAAAAAGCCCACTTGGTCACTGCTGTCCCATAGTTTACTTTAAATAAAAAAACCTGAGTCCGAATAGTTAAAATATAAGTGCGAACAAACACTTTAACGACCAAGGACTCAGGTTTTGTCACATC